>JBAYVM010000148.1:0-7031 GCA_041674645.1 Victivallaceae bacterium
ACGCGATGCCGGAAAATATGCCGACTTCGTCGTTGATGGCGATTCTCGGCAGTTTTGGTTTTTCCGGCGACAGTGCGCACAAGCTGTGTAAAGTTTTGAGCGGCGGTGAAAAAATACGGTTGTGTTTTGCCCGGATTTTTGTCAATCCGCCGAATTTGCTGATTCTTGATGAACCGACTACACATTTGGATATTGCCGCCCGCGAGGCGTTGCAGGAAGCCTTGAAAAATTATCAGGGAACGGTCTGTCTGGTGAGCCATGACATTGAATTTGTGCGTAATGCCGCGACTTCGATTATCGCGATGTGTTCGCCGGGCATTCGTAAATATTTCGGTAATTATGATTATTACCGGGAAAAAAGTTCAACTGAGGGAAGCGCTGTTGAACAAAATGACGGTGAGGCGGAGGTTGCTACCGATTCTATCAAGGACCGACGCCGTGACCGGGCGAAAAAACGCCAGGAATTGCATGATTCGAAAAAAAGCTCGGAAAAGACAGTAAATGAACTTGAGCGTAAATTAGAAAAGCTGGAAGCGGAACAAACCGTTTTGCTGGAGAAAATGAATACTGGCGGCAATATTGACTTTGAAGATTTTAATCGCAATTTGCAACGGATAAGGAAAGAAATTGAAGAAGCTACTGCCGCGTGGGAAATTGCGGCTGAGGAACTGGAGGAAATTCTCCGGCTGAATGCTGAGATACATTCCTGAAAGTAAACAGGTTATTGATTTTTTATAACAAGGAAAAACTTTTTTTTGCCTTGAATTTTTCGTCATGGCAATAATATTACCTTTTTGGTAAAACGTAAACGGAGAACAGGTGTTGAAAATGAATTGTGCATGTTGTGTTCCAGATAAGATGTTGGCCTGGCCGTTGTTTGGCGCAGGAATGGATAAACTTGGCAAAAATGATAAACCGTGTGAAATTCCGGTGCCGGTTAATAGTGATGATGAGCTGCTGGTGAGAATTGACGCCATCGGACTGTGTTTTTCCGATGTGAAAATGATACGGGCGGGCGAAGAGCATCCGCGGATAATTTCTTCCGATTTGAGCACGGATCCGGTTATTCCCGGGCATGAAGCCGTGATGACGGTAGTTAAGGTCGGCAGCAAGTTGCAAGATAAGTTCAAGCCCGGACAACGGTTTATTATTCAGGCGGATATCTATGTTAACGGCAAAGGTTTTGCCTATGGTTATGCCATAAACGGCGGAATGGCTCAGTACAGTGTCATTGACCAGCGGGTGTTGAATGGCGATGAAGGATGTTATTTGTTGCCCATAAATGACGCTACGCCCTCAGCTGTTGCGGCGCTTATGGAACCATGGACGTGTGTTCAGGCCAGTTATATGATTGAAAATCGCACTGCTCCCGCAAAGGGCGGAACCGTATTGGTGGTTGCCGGGGCTGGAAATGATAAAGTTTATTCTGCTGGTGCAGCATTGAAAAATGCGTTGCTGACTGAAGTTTCGGCCGTCGGGTTGTCGGCTGTTGCTGTAACCGCGCTTGAGCAGGAATTGAATTTGAAAATTAAGTTGTTGCCGGAATTGCCTGCCGGAGCGGCGTTTGATGATATTTTTATTTGTGATGTCCAAGATCGTTCACTGGCGGAAAAAGCCGGAAAACTGGGGAAACGCGGTGCGGTAATCAGTTTTATCGGTGATTATCCGGACGAAGCGTGGGCATTTGATGTTGGCAGTATTCATTACGAAGGCTGGTTTTATCAAGGCGCAACTGGTTCAGAGTTGTCAGCGGCTTACGGCAGAAATGTTCGCAGCGCGTTGAAAAAAGGCGGAACCTGCTGGCTGCCGGGCGGCGCTGGTGCGATGGGACAAATGCATACTCAGATGGCGGTTGAGTCGGAAGACGGACCGTCGCGTATTCTGGTTAGTGATATGGATGACGTCAGAATTGAAAATGTTAAAAAACTTTTATCCAGCACAATCAAACGGCGCGGAATTGAGTTTAAAACAGTAAATCCAGCCAAATTGACTCTTGAACAGTTTGAAGCTGAAATTAAAGCTTTCGCTCCGGCGGGTTTTGATGATATCGTAATGTTGGTTCCAGTGGTTCCAGTGTTGAACTCCTCTGCAAAATTTCTCAAACCTGATGGATTGATGAATATTTTTGCCGGCATTCCTGCTGGTAAAGAGGGTGAGCTGAATGTCAAAGCGATTGCTGGAAGTGGTGTGCGTTATATTGGTTCCAGTGGCAGTCGCACTGCCCATTTACTGCATACGCTGGAATTGGCGGAGTCAGGCGCTCTTGAACCGGTGACGGCATTGGCCGCGATTGGCGGAATGAACGATTTGAAAAAAGGTTTGGAAGCCGTGATAAACGCTAAATTTCCGGGTAAAACAGTTATATTTCCTAACTGTCCAGATATGCCGCTTACGCCGGTGGACAAGCTGGGCGAACTGTTGGATGGAATTGAAAACACTTTTAGCACGACAGGTTTTTATTCCGGTGCGACCGAGGAAAAATTGCTGAAAAAATATTCATTGTGAATAACATATAAGAATAAGGGTGGGGATGACTAACCGCAAACTGAAACAAATTGTTCTGGCTGGATGTTGCCTGATTTTCTCAGGCAGCCTGTTTGGCGGGCTGTTGGATTTGAAAGACCGGATGGATATTAGTGACCTGAAGAATGCGAAGGCTGACAGCTGGAGTATTGTCGGGGATAATATTATTGTCAAAGGGAATGTATTTATTCCTTATAAAAATATCACGATTTATGGCGATCAGGCTATCATTAATACCGAAAGCAAAGATATTGAAGCTTCCGGTAATATCAGAGTATTTCGTCGTCGCGTTTCTGAAACTACCCTTACTATCGATGAACTTGACCGGATGAGGGCGATGCCCGATGTTTTTGTGAAAATAAACGGATATGTTGTTGACCCGCTGGGTAATCAAAGAATCAAGGTTACCGTTTATAATAAAGGCGATATGATGAAAGCCAGCAGCATAAGCGGGAATCTTGCTTCTGGAATGTTGGAATTTAAAGATCTTGAATGTGTGTTCAAGACCTTTGTTTGTAAAGCCAAGAGCGGCATTCGCAAGCCAGGCGGAGAAATAGAAGTCAAGGATGTCGATATAACGTCTTGTAATTATGCAATTAACGATAATGGACACTATTCGATTTCTTGCGCTTCCGCCAAAATTTATCCGCATGAAACCAATATCGGGGTTTCCGGATATAATCCTGACCCGGGTGATCACAGTATCTGGGGCTACGACTGTAAGCTGAAGGTTTATGGCGTGCCAGTTTTGTGGTTGCCGATGTTTTACAAACCCAAAGATGAAAGTCCTGGTCTGTTTAAAGTGCGCGGCGGCAAGACTTCAGACTGGGGATATTTCCTTTCCCTCTCAAAAAGGTTTGATATAACAGACGATCCGTATTCTACCGTAAAAGTCATGGCTGATTATTACAGCTTGCGCGGATTTGGGTACGGCGCTGATGTTGATGTAAGAAACGAGTTCTCAAAAACCAGAATTTTTGGTTACAGTATTTATGACATCCGCCCGTATGAGTCTAATGATATTGAAAATACCGGACGACTGACAATTCCAAATTTCCGGTATGATTTCAAAATCAGTAATGTCACTCATATCACGCCGCGACTTGATTTTCGCGGACATTTTGAAGTTTTAAGTGACGCTTATTTTCTCAATGATTATTTTAATAATGACTTTAACAATAATCCGCAACCAGTAACATTCGGCGCTACGGAATATCAATTTGACCGATTCTCCACCGCTCTTTACATCAGGCCGCGAGTCAATAATTTTTTCACCGCAGTTGAACGTTTGCCGGAGTTCAGGATTGATGTCCCGCGCCAGGAACTGTTTTCCAATATTTACTACCAGGGCGAAACCAGCGTTGATTATTTGCAGATGAAATGGATAGATTTTGATAAACCGCGTACCGCCGGAAATAAAGTTGATCCGACAAATTATGATTCATTCCGTTTTGATACATTGCACATGTTCTATTATCCATTGAAATTGGACTGGCTGAATTTGATTCCGCGCGCAGGAGTTAGAATGACTTATTACAATAAATCATCAAAAACTAAAGTTGATGAGAATGATTTGAATACGATGTTTGCGGTGGCGCAACCGGAAAGTAACGCACCAGGAAATGTTATTAATTATGATGATAAGGGCGGCAATAAATTCCGGTTCGTCGGTGAATTCGGGCTTGAAGCCAATACAAAGATTTACAGTTCGTGGCAGAGCGTTAAAAATGCCTATTGGCAGCTTGACGGATTGCGGCATGTGGCGGAACCTTATGTTAACTACACCTATATTCCTGAGCCGACTGAAGACCGCGATTATCTTTATTATTTTGATGATATTGACCGGATTGATGAACAGAATTTCGCCCGCCTCGGGTTGCGCAACCGCATTCAAACCCGTCGCGGAGATTACGGTAGTGAAAAGATTTATAACTGGTTTACCATGGAAAACTACTGGGATTATCACATGGTGAAAACCAACGGCTTTAATAATGTGGGTGATATCGGTACGAAAATGGCATTTATGCCGTATGAAGGATTCAGTATCAATACGCTGTTTTCTATTGACGCCGGAAATAATAACGCTCATGACACTGATGTCATTAGAAACGGACGTTCGGCAGGCCGCCCGGGATTGAACTTGGATTGGCTTAATAAATGGGAAATCGGCGTAGCTTATAAAATAATTGAGGACGTTAATGTCAATTTAGCATACGTTTATCAAGATCCGTATAAAACGCAATCCGCGTATTCAATGGGCAGCACGCTGACGGATATAGATTCAGGAAGCGCGTTCGATAAAGTTTATACCCAAATGATTCAGAATATCCGCTTGGGCATAGATTTTCCGTTAACACCAGACCGTAAAGCGCGTGCGTCGTATCAAATTTATTATGACTTTGACGCCGGATATATCCGGGAACAGAGCATTAAACTAATCAAAACCATCCACTGCTGGGAGGTGGCGCTTGAGGCCTCAGAAACCCGTTCAAATGACAGTGACGGCGACAGAAATATTGAACATTCATTTATGATTACGCTTTACTTGACCGGAATGGTTTCTCCGTTGCAACAGGTACAACGGAGCGGAATGAAAACATTTAATAACTCCCAACAGGGAGGAATCTGATGTATATCGTAACTGGAGCAGCAGGCTTGATTGGCAGCGGTGTCGTCTGGGGACTGAATTGTTCCGGAGTCGAAGATGTTCTGTTGGTTGACCACCTTGGATGTTCAGAAAAATGGAAAAATTTGCGCGCTTTAAAATATGCCGGTTACTTGGAGAAAGATGATTTTCGGAAAAAACTGAACGCCGGAGTTTTTAACGATACGCGCATTGAGGCGATTATTCACATGGGAGCATGTTCTGCGACTACCGAAACAGATGCCTCTTATCTGATTGATAATAATTTTAATTACACTAAAGAACTGGCAGAGTTTGCCGTTGCGCGGAATATTCGCTTCATCTACGCATCGAGCTGCGCCACCTACGGTGACGGCAGTCTTGGTTATGTGGATGACGAAAATCAGCTTGAACAGCTTCGCCCGCTGAATATGTATGGATATTCCAAGCATATGTTTGATTTATGGGCGAAACGCCAGGGGATGCTCAAACAGATTACCGGTTTGAAGTTTTCCAATGTTTACGGTTGTAATGAACTGCACAAAGGCGAAATGCGTAGTGTTGTCTGCCGCGCTTTTGAACAGATTACTGCTGACGGAAAGATGCGTTTATTTAAATCATATCTTCCGGAATATTCAAATGGCGGACAGCAAAGAGATTTTCTCTATATTAAAGATGCCGTTAAAATGATATTGTTTTTATTAAATCGCCCGGATGGATGCGGTATTTTTAATGTCGGCAGCGGTCGCGCTGAGACCTGGAACGCATTGGCGGAAGCCGCGTTTGCCGCTTTGGATAAACCAGTAAACATTGAATATATTGACATGCCGGAACATTTGCGCGGACGTTATCAATACTACACGAAAGCCGCCATGGGGAAACTGCAAGCTTTAGGTTATACGCAGGAAGCCACCAGTTTGAAAGACGCTGTCGAAGATTACATTCGGAGTTACCGGATGCAGGAGAAATATTTAGGCGATTGACAAATTGCGCCTTCTGATAATGAAAAATTCCTCCAACAGTAAAGAATCCGTTGCCGACAGCATTTTGTCCGGAGCCATCAAAGGTCTTGAACTCTGGGAAGATGATGGAATCGGCTTGGATGATTACCTCGACTTTTACCTGAAACCCGCAGATGTCCGAAGAACTGTTTCCAGTATTCTGTTTGAATATTTCAGAAACAAAGCTTTGATTGACCGCGTTATTCTCAATTCTGTTACTCGCCCGCCTCAAGCACGTTACCACCGGATTCTGGCGGTCGTGCTGACGCAAGCGTTTTTTCAGAGCGGCATAAGTCCGGAATCGGCGGCAAATGTCGCGGTTGATCATGTAAAAGCCAAATATGGCAAATCTCCGGCTGGATTTATTAACGCGGTTCTACGCACTGCGCTCCGTAATGATATCAAAACACTGATGAGCAACAGTTCAGCTCCGGAATTTTTATTTCCGGCCAGTGTTTTTAAAAGATGGAAAGCGCGTTTCAGTGACGAAGTTCTAATCGGTCTGGCTGATGGTTTGCGCGCGCCTGCGTCGCTTACATTCCGCCTGTGCAAAGATATTCCGGAAGAATTGCTGGCTGAAGCCGATGCGGTGGCTTTGACTGACCTGCCGTGGCTGGGGAATTTACGATTCTATGAATGCAGCTCGCCCGGAAAAATATTTACGCAACCCTGGCTGAATGAAGGGAAAATTTATATTCAAGATCCGTCAACTGCTTTGGCGCCGGGCATGGCGGAGTTGAACGGAAATGAAAAAATTCTTGATATGTGCGCCGCCCCCGGCGGAAAATCATTAATACTGGCGGAACGTCTGGGAAAAGATGGAAAACTTGTGGCGGCAGATCGTTCTGAGCAACGTCAGGCTTTAACTCGTGAGAATTTTAAAA
>JBAYVM010000149.1:0-7013 GCA_041674645.1 Victivallaceae bacterium
GTAACTCCGCAAAATGCCAATATTCAGGTTGATTCCGGCAAAAAAGTAATTAATATGTGCGCCAATAATTATCTTGGCCTGTCCGATCATCCGGAAATAATTCAGGCTGCTCAAGCAGGGCTGGAAAAACGCGGTTACGGACTGTCTTCAGTCCGTTTTATCTGCGGCACGCAGGATATTCACAAAGAACTGGAACAGAAACTGTCTGAATTTCTCGGAACCGACGACACCATTCTTTACAGTTCATGTTTCGATGCCAACGGCGGACTGTTTGAAACGATTCTCGGCGCCGAAGACGCAGTAATCAGCGATGAACTAAATCACGCCAGCATTATCGACGGCATCCGGCTGTGCAAAGCTCAACGCTTACGCTATAAAAATTCAGACATGGCGGACTTGGAACAGAAACTCAAAGAAGCCGCCAACTGCCGGTTTAAATTGATTGCCACTGATGGCGTTTTTTCCATGGACGGATATATTGCGAAACTTCATGAAATCTGTAATCTCGCGGAAAAATATGACGCGCAGGTAATGGTCGATGACTCGCACGCAGTCGGATTTATCGGCGAAAACGGGCGCGGCACACCTGAATATTGCAACGTTATGGGACGAGTTGACATTATTACCGGAACTCTGGGCAAAGCTTTGGGCGGAGCCAGTGGCGGCTATACCAGCGGACGCAAGGAAATTATTGAACTGTTGCGTCAACGTTCCCGTCCGTATCTGTTCAGCAACAGCCTGGCTCCGGCGGTCGTAATCGCCTCATTAAAAGCATTGGAACTGGTTACCGCATCCCCTGCCCTGCGTCAAAAACTTCAGAAAAATACTGCCTACTTCCGTGAAAAGATGGAAGCGGCGGGATTTAATCTGCGACCGGGAATTCATCCAATTGTTCCGATAATGCTCGGCGAAGCTGAACTGGCACAAAAAATGGCCGCAAAAATGTTGGAGAAAGGCGTTTATGTTGTCGGCTTCTTCTATCCCGTCGTTCCGCAAGGACTGGCAAGAATAAGAACTCAAATCTCCGCCGCACATTCACGCGAAGACCTCGATTTTGCCATAAAATGCTTCATTGAAGTCAAACGCGAACTGGGAATATAACGGCATTGAACCTTGGGGATTTTAGTTTAAGACGCATTCGCAAAAAGCTTCAATTCAGGAAAAAATGGCATCAGGTCATCCAATAATTAAGAACGTTCAAGCTCATCTTCAAATCCTGAAAAAGTTTTTTTTGCGCAGACGGGTCATGCGGAGCAGTCTATGCGTGAACTGATTTTTAAACTAAATTTCACGCAATCAGTTTTAATATTTGCTCTGATGCTTTAATTTTATGCTTTGATAAATTTGTGGTTTGTGTCGTTCTTTACAGTCTGTACGGGTAACCATTTTTTGATTAACATCTCACGGAAAGACTGTGAAAATATGATGAACTATGGCAAAAGCACAAATGTCAGCCGGCGATTGGCCAATATACGCGCCTGGTTGTTGCAAGATAAAATTAAAACCGTGACGTTCTGTTGGATATTTTTACCATTGCCCACCTTCATTCCGCGACCATAAAGAATAACTTTTCTAATCGTTTTACTATGAAATGGTTTAAAATGCGCACGGCCGGATTATTTGTTTTTGCCTGGTCTGGGCGCAACTGATAATTTGTATAGAGAAAGAGTCTTGCGCACATGGTTTTTCGGCACGTTCGCTTTTTTCGGGCACAGCCGTTGCATCTCGTTTATGGTTTTGCTTTTACATTTTTTTCAAGCACAGGACAAACTTTTTTCCTGTCACTTTATGCGTTTGCCACTACGCTTTCCGGTATTTGCTTGATGAAATTTGGAGAACGCATTGATTGCAAAGCAATAACTCCCTATGTGTGGCGGGTGATATTATTGCTCGCCACGTCTGTCATATTACTGAGCTTGACGACAAATATTGCGATGTTGTTAATTGCTCTTTTCGGTCTTAGGTTTGCCGGTCAGGGGCTTATGACCCACATTAGTCAAACCTTGATTGCCCGCCATTTTAACCAGTACCGTGGCAAGGCATTGAGCTTTTCCGGGCTGGGCTATCCGCTTGGCGAGATGTTTTATCCAACTTTAATTGCTTTTTTAATTCCGCTTATTGGCTGGCGCATGAGTCTTTTCACCAATGTCGTGATTTTGCTCGCTGTTATGATGCCGCTTTTGGTTTTGCAGTATCCCGGAAAAATATTTAAAAGCGTAAACCATGAAAAACATAATACCGCATCCGCATTTTTGTGGATATGGCATAAAGACCATAATTTTTTGCGCATACTGCCATCAATGATTCTGCCTGCGATAATACTGACAGCAGTGTTCTTTTATCAAATGGTGATTGGCCGCTGACAGGTCATTGACTCCGGAATTGTATGCATTTGCCTTTTCTGCCTATGCCATCGCCAGACAGTTTTTTTATTGTTCTGTTTTTTTAATTGAACTTTTAACTTTTTAATTTTGGATTAGAGTAGATAAATAAATAAATAATCGACATAAAAGCGTCCGGATAAACAGAGTTTTGACAGTTTATTAATGCCAGATTGTTTTGTTTAAACAATTAAAGGTAAAATGATTATGGATGAGAAAGAAATGAAAAGAAAAATTGACGAAGAGATAGCGGAAACGGAAAAATTAATTGAGGAGTATCGGGAGAATTCCAAACCTGTGGCGCCTGACTCTGCCATTGGGCGCATTACCCGGATGGATGCTATAGGCAATAAGCATTTGGCGGAAAATTCACTGCGTCAAGCCGAACAGAAACTGACAAGTTTAAAAATAGCGGCGGGAAAAATAGGAACTGCGGATTTTGGCGTTTGCGCCAGGTGTGGAAATAAAATACCATTAGCGAGAATATTATATGTTCCGGAAAGCCCCTTCTGTGTCAACTGCGCCAGATAAAAACAGTATAATTTGCCCGTTATGCGGAAATAAAGGACACGCGTTCTGGAAGGATATTTTTTTGTCCTGCAATGTCTGTTCCGCCATCTTTCGCACACCCGGCAGTCTGCTTGCTCCGGAAGCGGAAAAGAAACGATATGAGACACATCTTAATGATGTTTATGACACGAAATACCGACAGTTTGTTTCGCCGCTGACAAATGCGGTGATGAGTGAATTTACGCCGGATTCCATCGGTCTGGATTTCGGCGCAGGAACTGGTCCGGTCATATCAAAAGTGCTGGAGGAAAATGGGTACGTCGTCAAGCAGTATGACCCGTTTTTTCATAATACTCTGGAGTTGCTGCAAAAAAAATATGATTATATTGTTTGCTGTGAAGTGATTGAACATTTTTATTCGCCGCGGCAGGAATTTGAATTGCTTTATGAACTTTTGAAGCCTGGAATGAAAATGTATTGCATGACACATATTTTCACCCCGGATATATGTTTTGATAAATGGTATTATAAAAATGACCCGACCCATGTGTTTATTTACCGCAAAGAAACATTTGACTGGATAAAAAAACATTTTGACTATTCCGCTGTTATCATTGAAGAGCGCTTAATCAGATTTGTCAAACGATAGAGCCAATGGCAAAAGTAATATTTCGCAAAAAATCAGAAGAAATAATAGTGCAATCGGGAGCTTCTGCGGGTGGATAGTTAACCTATTACCGTGCTCTGGAATTCACTCAGCGTTAGCTCGCTTTAAATTAAAATTCCATGCCGTGGTGTTCTTCGAGATATTCGATGGTGAAATTTACAGTTAGCCGCCAAGTCCATTTCAACGCTTCAAAGAGCGGAAGAATCGGGTCTATTTCATTGTCCTGACAAAAATCGCTGTTTTTTTCATTCCATCTGGCGAATGCGTTGGCCAGGTCACTGGGAAAAGTTGTCTGTTTGAAATATTGCATCAATTTTTCATCCGAATACATGGGAATTTTGCCGTCGAACATGCCGTGCTTTTCAAATTCAACTTTTTCTCCGGCAGTCCAGCAGGAGACCGCTTCCCCTGCCCGGGCAAAAACGTAAGTAAACATTGAAACTATTTCATCGGCGGAAAGGTCGGAAGTTTTATTTTCCGTTAAATGTTTTCTAACCTCCTCCAGCATTAAAATAAAAAATGCTTTTTCCGGCTCCGCAAGCTCAGGAATAACCGAAACCGGTCCGTTCAAGTAACCTTCCACTCTGGCGGCTTCAATAATAGCGCCGGCAATTTCTATATATTTTTTCTCTTCCACGTTTAGTCCCTTTATTAAAAGTTAGAATTCAAATTTAAGTTGCGATGATTTTTCTTCAGTTGCCGCCCAGTTAATTGGCGCAAGCCCGGATGCAGTTAATGCCGCGTTTATTTTCGAGAATGGCCGACTGCCGACAAATCCACGGGTAGCGGAAAGCGGCGACGGGTGGGCGGTGCAAATCACATGATGCCGTTTGCTGTCAATCAGTGAAAGTTTTTTCTGCGCGTGATTTCCCCACAACACGAATACGACCGGTGACGGTTTGGCATTGACTTCCCGGATAATCGCATCGGTAAATTTTTCCCATCCCCTGCCCTGATGCGATGCCGCCAGATGCGCCCGGACAGTCAAAACCGTATTTAGCAGAAGCACTCCCTGTCGCGCCCAGTGTTCAAGACAACCATGTTCCGGCGGAGCAAATCTTAAATCGGCTTGCAGTTCCTTGAAAATATTACGCAGCGAAGGCGGAAATTTTTGTCCGGCAGTAACGGAGAAACATAAGCCATGCGCCTGATTTTCATCATGATACGGATCCTGACCGAGAATCAGCACTTTAACCTGATCAAACGGAGTGAGTTTCAGCGCGGAAAAAATATTTTTCTTTGCTGGAAATATTGTTTCCCGCTGCCATTCCTCATTCAAGAATTCCTGAAGTTGAACAAACCATGGTTCATTCAGTTCAGACGAAAGTTTTTCTTTCCAATCTTGAGGCACTGCCGAAGCTAAATCCAAAATTGTCTCCTCAGGCACAGTTAAGCATGCCACCGGCAATAATTATTTTAATATCTTCTTCAGACAATTTATGCTTCAGCGTAATTTGTATTTTTTCCCCATCGGCTTTTATAATTTCAGCCATCATCGGCTTGCCGACTGCCAACTGACCGGGAGCGTTGTCAATGACAATTGCGTCGCCCTGCTCAATCTGGTCATAATCAGCCGGATTGTCAAAAATCAGTGGCAGAATTCCGAAGTTGACCAGATTGGCTGCGTGAATACGTTCAATGGCAAAAGCAATCACGGCTTTTATTCCCAGATACATCGGGCAGATTGCGGCGTGTTCGCGGGACGAACCCTGGCCGTAACTGTCGCGACCAACAATAATGCCGTGTTTTCCGGAATCTCTGACCTCAGCGGCGCGTTCCGCAAAAGTCGGTTCGCCATCTTTGCTGAAACACTCAAAAACCACCTTGGAATATTCTGGAATATTGCTGCGGTGTTTTAAATGGATTCCAGCCGGCATAATATGGTCAGTGGTGATTTTATCGCCAACTTTGATTACTACTTTGCCGTCGATTTTGTTGGGCAACACACTGTTTTCCGGCGGACTGCCGATGGTGCGTTTACGAACAATTTCGACATTTCTGTCCACCACCGGAGGAATAATCATATTGTCGTTAATCAAAAAACTTTCAACTTCCGGAATGTCAGGATAAGCGAGTCCAAGTTCTGCCGGGTTGATGAATTTTCCGCTCAAGGCGGCGGCCACCGCGGTTTCCGGGCTGACCAGATAAGCCTGATCGCCTTTAGTTCCGGTTCTGCCGGCAAAGTTGCGGTTGAAAGTTCTAACGCTAACGGTGTCATCGGCGGGGCTTTGGCCTTGACCGATGCACGGACCGCAACCGGTTTCCAAAATGCGAGCTCCGGCGGCAATCATGTCCGCCAGCATCCCGTTGCGAGATAACATTTCCAGCACTTGACGGCTGCCGGGAGCGATGGATAAAGTCACATTCGGATGAACTTTGCGGCCTTTTAAAGCATACGCCACTACCGCCAGGTCGCGGAATGAACTGTTGGTGCAGGAACCGATAATCACCTGGGAGACTTTTATTCCGGACAGTTCTTTAATAGTTTTGATATTGTCCGGACTTGATGGACAGGCCGCCATGGGAACCAGCTTATCCAAATCAAGTTCAATAACCTGATCGTATTCAGCATCAGCGTCGGCTTTCAGTTCAACCCATTTGTCGCCGCGTCCCTGCGCTTCCAGAAATTGTTTAGTTTTGGCGTCAGACGGAAATACTGAAGTTGTTACTCCCAATTCCGCGCCCATGTTGGTAACAGTGGCGCGCTGCGGAACAGAAAGCGCAGTTACGCCCGTACCAAAATATTCGACAATACAGCCGACATTGCCTTTGGTGGTAAGGATTTCCAACAGTTTGAGAATAATATCTTTGGCGGCGCACCACGGCTGCAAACTGCCGGTTAACTTGACGCCAATGATTTTCGGATAAGTCATACGGAACGGAACTCCGGCCATTGCCAGCGTCACATCCAATCCGCCAGCGCCGATTGCCATCATGCCAATGCCGCCGTTGGTTGGAGTGTGTGAATCTGAACCCAGCAGAGTTTTTCCCGGTTCACCGAAACGTTCCAGATGAACCTGATGACAAATGCCATTGCCGGGCTGAGAAAAATAAACGCCTTTGGCGGCGGCGATGGATTCCAGATAAAGATGATCGTTGCGGTTTTCCGGTCCGTTTTGCATCATATTGTGATCAACATAAGAGACGGAAACTTCAGTTTTAACCTTGGGTATCTTCATTGCTTCCAGCTCGAGATAAGCCATCGTCCCGGTAGCATCCTGAGTTAATGTCTGATCAATTTTTATAGCAACCGGCTTGCCGGGTTCGCAGTCACCGTAAACATAATGACAATCTATTATTTTCTGAACAACAGTTCCTTTGGCCATAATTCACACCTTTTTTCAGCAATTATTAAAATTAAAAGCGAAACAGCCGGTTAAAGCTGTTCCGCATATTTTCAAAACGGAAACGATATTATAGAACAGGAAAGCGAAAACTCAAGTTTTTTTCCGTAA
>JBAYVM010000150.1:0-7011 GCA_041674645.1 Victivallaceae bacterium
GAATAAAGCTCAGGCGGCTGGCAAACTCAGGATTGAAGGCAAAGATTATATCGTTCAGGATGGCGATGTGATTCATGTCAGATTCTCGGTATAACGGTTGACTTGATGGAGCGATTAAGTTGTCTCATCATGGTAAAACAATTCTGAAGAGTTCATCTTCCGTGGCCGCGGCGACTTTGCTTAGTCGTCTCCTCGGGCTGTGCAGAGTTGTCCTGGAAGCCAAAATTCTTGGCGGAGGCGTTTTTGCTTCTGCATGGCAACTGGCATTTATGGTACCAAACTTATTCCGGCGACTGCTTGGCGAAGGCGCTCTGGGAACTGCTTTAGTTCCGTTACTTGCGCATTCACTTGAAAACGAAAGCCGGGAAAAAGTAAAAAGAGACTTGGCCGCTATTTTCTCCGTATTGAGCTTGATATTGGCAGGAATTTGTATTTGGGTTGCCATCGGAGCGATAATTGCCCGACACTATGCGACGAAAGATTACTGGCAGATGGCGTTGGGCTTGATTCCATTATTGATGCCGTACGCTTTGTTTATCTGCCTGATTGGCATTATCGGTTCAATTCTTAATACTGTGCGCGTTTATTTTTTGCCTGCCGCCGGGGCACTACTGCTCAATATTTTCATTATAGCCTGTCTGCTGATGGCAAACCCCGCTGTAACCGGACTGGAAAGCCTGTTAGTGTCGTTGTCCTGGGCGGTATTGTGGTCGGGGGCAATTCAACTGTTGCTGATGTTGTGGTTGCTTTACCATTGCGACTTATTCCCCACGTTTGGACTGGCGGCGTTCAAAAATATGCGCATCATTGCCGAGCTGTGGCGTTTGGCATTGCCGGGTATAATCGGAGCCTCAGCGCTGCAAATAAGTTTTGTTGCCGACCGTGTAATGGCTTCATACCTGGGACCACAGGCAGTGCCGGCGCTGACTTACACCGACCGGCTAATCGACCTGCCAATCGGCATTTTCGCTATTTCTTTCGGGGCTGTATTATTGACTAGTATGTCGCGCGCCGCCGCTAAAGGCAATAAAGACGAGATGTTTGAAATGCTCGCTTTCGGACTTCGCCATGTATTGTATATCTGCGTTCCGATTGCTGTTTTTATTGTGCTGTTCCGCTATCCGCTGTTTCGCCTGTTGTGCATGCGCGGCAGTTTTACGGAATCTGATTTGCGGGAAACTGCCTGGGCGGCGCTGTTTTACGGTTGCGGCATTCCGTCTTTCGTGGCGGTGAAACTGATTGTCTCAGCGTTTTACGCCAGGAAAGACATGAAAACGCCATTAAAGATTTCGCTGTTCTGCATTTGCGTTAATATTGTTTTGAACTTGATTCTGATGTATCCGCTGCAACAGGGCGGAATTGCGCTGGCAACGGTCATTTCCTCGCTGATGAACAATTCTCTGTTGCTTTATTTCCTGCGGAAACATGAACAACATGCACTGCAAATTCGTATGCCGGCGATTACTTTGATAAAAGCGTTAATTGCCGCCTCCATTGCCGGAACGGTTTATTTCATTTATCCGTTGCTCGCAAACATATTAGTCATAAAATATTTGCCGGATTTAATCCCGGTAGCGTTGGCCGGAATGGCATTTTGTCTGATTTATTTCGTGGTGACATTATTACTGAAGTGTTATGAGCCAAAAGAACTTATAAGCATGTTCCGCAGGAATTAACGTTGCTTGCCGCCAGCCCGGTATTGCCGGGGAGACAACTTAATAACATCCCGAAATGCTCGTGAAAAGCTATGAATCGTGCTGAAGCCCAGCTCATCAGCGATTTCAGAAACCGTCTTTTGTGAATAAACCAGCAGTTCTGCGGCGCGATTGATTCTCGCAGTGCGGTGCAAAGTGCGCGGACAGACTCCATTGACTTCCCGGAATAATTTTCTGAAATGTGACAGGCTGAATCCAAATTTTGTTGCCATTTTTCCAGCGTCGAGTTCACCATTAATATTGTTAAAGATATAAGCCGCCGCCGCTTGCAACTTTCGAGAATGCAAACTTCCCGGCTGTCCGCCGGTTTCCTGACCGCGGAGAATCAACGCGATTAATTCCAGCAGCATACCTGACAACAGTAATGCCTCTTTGGCCGGATACTGCTGGTGTTCTTTGCACATTTTCTCCAGCAATATCCGTATTTCAGCCGAATTATTAACCTGTATTTTACCCTTCAAGCTATTGATTGCCGGGTCATTAACCGGCGGATGCAAATACTGTTTCCATGATGACAAATCCAGAGTTCCTCCAGGAATACAAGCGTCCCAGTGGCTGCGCTGCCGGTCATAAACTAAATCAAAATGCAGATAAAGACAGTGCATTGTTTCCGAAGTTCCTGACATTTCGTGTTCCGTGTCAGGAGGAATCCAGATTAAATCGTTATCATTTACATCGAACTGTTCTCCATCTACAGTGAAAATTCCACGGCCTTTAACTATGAACACCAGCAGGTAATCAAGTAATTTGCGATTTTTCAGCAACCAGCAACCGCGAACGTCATTGCCCGACTGCCGGATGTATGGTCGCAACGCTGCCAGCCGACCAGCGCATAATGCGTCAGGATATTCTGTTTCCCGGTATCCGGGCAGTTGTGCTTGGCTTGTTCCCATAATCAATAATAATCGTTAAAGATAAAATTTAATTTTTCCAGCTAAATACTTGAGTTAAAAATCATGTTATATTCATAGTAGTATAATTGTTAAGATTAAAAAATCAACATATGGAGTTGTGCTATGACAATGAGAGTACCGGATTTTGACAACTTGCGCCGGATACTGGACAGAAAATGCCCGGAACGTCCGACTTTGTTTGAATTTTTTCTCAACCAGCCATTATATGAAAAATTAGCCGGTGAAAAATTCTCTACCTGGGAAAACGAGACCGACCGCAACCGGATTCTGATTGAGGCATTCAAGAATGCCGGATACGATTATGCGACAATCCATCCGCCGCGTGATATGGGATTTAAAGTAAACGATTATGAGCACGAGCAATCTATTTCGCTGAACGCGTTCAACTCCATTACTGACCGTGAAAGTTTCAACCGTTATGAATGGCCGGATGCCGATAAATGCGATTATTCCATTTACGACCAGCTGGCAAAAGATTTGCCGTCCGGCATGAAAGCGATTGTCTGCGGGCCCGGCGGAGTGCTGGAAAATGTTATCAGATTGACTGGTTATGACAATATGTGCCTGATGACCATTGAAAATACTGAGTTGTTGAAAGATATTTTCGACCGTATTGGCGCTGCGCTGGTAAGACACTATGAGATTGCCTCGCAGTTTGACGCGGTCGGCGCGCTTATTTCCAATGACGACTGGGGTTTTAACTCCCAGACAATGCTCTCGCCCGCCGACTTTGAAACTTATCTCTTTCCCTGGCATCGGAAAATCGTCGCGGCCTGCCACAAAGCCGGGAAACCGGTCATTCTGCACTCCTGCGGCAATCTGAGGGAAATTATCGATGTGATTATCGATGACATCGGTTATGACGGCAAACATTCCTATGAAGATAAAATTCAACCAGTCGAAGACGCTTACGAACAATATCATTCCCGAATTGCGATTATGGGCGGAATCGATTTGGATTTTGTTTGTCGTAAAACTCCTGACGAAGTATATCAACGGGCAAAAAACATGGTTGAACGTTCCGCAAAACGCGGTGCGTATGCGCTGGGAACCGGCAACAGCGTTCCGGAATATACGCCGGACGTTAATTACTTTGCAATGACTCGCGCCGCGCTTGAAGGATAATTTACAATAGAATAACTGCTCAGGGAAAAATATTATTTGAGCAGGGTTATTCCGGATTCTTCAACCGTTACAACCCGGGTTTTATACAAACTGCCGAGCGCTTTCTTGAAGGTTTTTTTGCTCATGTGGAAAAGTTTTTCGATTTCGGCGGGTGGAGTTTTGTCATTCACTCCGATAAATCCGTCGTGCGCTTTGAGCGTTGTCAGAATGGTTTCAGTTGCATCGCCAACTACGGCATGGTAGCCTTGTTTCTGCAATGACAAATCAAGTCTGCCGTCTGCGCGAACTTTTTTAATGTATGCTTTCCGGCAGTCACCGGAATGCAGTTCTTCAAAGATTTCGTTACTGTAAAGCTTGCCGGAATATTTTTTGTCGGCAACGACATCAGCGCCGGTATCGTCAACCCGGACAACAATTATTTCAACTTCCCGGCCAGCGGTGAAGCTTCGAGGAACCGGTTGCAGGTGTTTTTTTAGTTTGCTGGTGGCAATCACCCGGTTAGTCAGTTCGTCCAGCATAACCCGGACGCAATAAGTGCGCCCGGCAATCATTTTTTCGAGCTGTTCTCCGAACGGAACAAACAGGTCTTTTTCCAATCCCCAGTCGAGAAACGCCCCGACTTGATTGACTATTTTTACTTTGAGCGCGGCAATTTCTCCGGCGACCGCTTTCGGCGTTAAAGTGGTAGCCAGCGGACGGTCTTCCGAGTCGGCGTAAATGAAAACTTCCAGTTCATCGTCAATCCGCAAGCCTTCCGGCGCGTATTTATTCGGCATCAGCACATTTGCTGCGCCATCGGTCAGATAGAACCCGAACGAAGTTTGTTTTTCCACTTTTAACTTATTGTAACTGCCGACTTTGATCATTCGCGCTGACTTCCTTATTTGTTTATTAAAACTTCACAAACCATACACTGCAAAGCCCAAAAAACAAGAAAACCAGCAGACAGTAACCGCGGATAAAATTAATACCCGCAGAAGTGAGCTTAACCGCCGGCAGGAAACGCCGTCCGCCGTGCGGACTTTTGACGCGAAAAGATTTTCTTCTGGAGGGTTTACCCGCCTCTGGAGTCCCGCGACTGCGGAATCCGTCGAGACCTCTTCCCGTGAAAAACGGGGATTTTTAACCACGAAACTCACTAAAATACACGAAAAAGTGCTGACGATTTACAATGTAACGTAGGCGCTCTTGCCTGCGAAGTCTTTAAAATAAACAGACAGGAGTGTCTGTTCTACATTGAAGTAACTCTTAAAATATCTAATGCAGAAAATGAGATTGCCTGCATAAATCTTGTTAGTGGTGAAGTATTTCCCTTCTTTTCACATTCTCCGCGTTCCCCGCATAAATCTTGTTAGTGTTCCCTTTAGTGTTAGTTAGTGGTGAAACTCTTCCACGCCGTAGTCGTCGCGCAGCCTTACGCAAGACCGTTTCCCCACCGGTTTAAGGCTAAATCTTTCGTTGCTTAACCAACGAAAACACAAAAGCTAAAGCGCGACCCCGAGATTTCCGTAAAGCGCGACCCCGAGATTTCCGTCATCTGAAGTAAGAAAAAAACTGAACTGATTGGCAAGGGAGATATTATTGCCATGTACTACTATCGGTATTCCATGTCTTTTTCAGCATCTTTTTATGTCGCAATGCATCCAGTACTGGCATCAGGAATCTTATTAGTCCATCAATCGCCGATTGAAGATTTCCCGGCACTGCTTCCGACTTTGTCTTGCGCAGAAATGCCTTCCATTGAACTTGTTTTTGTTTGTCCTCGCTGAATTCCGGGGAAAAAGCGACGGGAATATCTTCTGGTATTCCGGTCTGCCGTCTTTCAAAAGTACTCTGTATTGCTTTACAGAGAAACGCGCCGTCAAAATTAAAAGCCTTGTTAAGCATCCAGATGTCAAAAAAATCCTTCATCCGGCTGTTTGCCATGTCAAGCAACACCATCGCATGGAATTTCTCAGCAATCACAGTATATCTTGTATAAGCATTTATCTCCGGAGCCGGGGTATCAAGCAAAGTTGGAAAACTCACTCGTTCCGGCGCGGGAACGACTGCGTCGCCAAATCCGATATCAAATTGAACAGGAACTGCCGCATGGTCGAGTTTTCCTTTTACTGTTATGCGGATTCCTCCGTAGAGCTGATCTTCTCTTATCGGAGCCGCCAACACGCTGTCCGGCTGAAAAACTATTCCATCTTCTTCGCATGGGATACAGCAAACCTCCTTGAATATTTTGCTGAGCCGTGAGACGTCCGGCGAGCCGAAAGACATTAAATCAGCATCTTTTGTAACCCGGTAACTCCGCCCCTGCCAGACTAAAAACAGACTCGCGCCTTTAAGAATAAATTTGTCAGCAAATGATGACACGCTCAGCCTGTACAACAGGCGCTCAACGCCGTAACGCAGCAATAAATAATTGAAGTCTTCACGGTTTTTCTTTGCCAGATTCAACAGCTTCTGAAAAATGGAATGACCCGTATTTCGATTCTTGCCGGAACTCATGTGGAAGCCTCCAAGTAGGGACGGATTACATTTGAGACCCGGCAGACTTTCGCGGCCTTCCAGATCTCGTCGATGCTTGCCTTGCGATTTTTAATGACTTCTTTCAGGGCTTCCATTGCGATATCAAGACCGATTTTATTTCTGTATTTGAAGCAGTCCGCCACCGTTTTCGCCGGCGTGTAAATTTTTACCGCCACTTTATTTATGTGATGTGTTTCTATTCCAAACCTGAAAGCGTCTCCTGACGCATGCATGACGTTAATCGGAGGATATATGAATACCGGTTTCTTTGCCGAACCTTCAAGCATAATCCATACGGCAGGGGAAATCTGAGTGGTCAGACCATGAAACTGAAGTGCGGAAATCAGGCAGACAACTCCGTTCGGCGCCAGTTTTGCAACCTCCGCAAACCCTATAAATTCGCTTGAGCATTTACCCGGAATCGCATAAAGCCCGCGCCCGATGCGTTCCAGTTCTCCATGATGGCACATACGGATGAATTGCTGCCTGCTTACGCCCTTGCTCTGGACATCAATTGGGCGTATAAGGCCATGTGTTTTAACGAATTTCAGTATTTGACTTCTTGCTTCCATAAAACGATGCCTGTGTTACATATTTACTATAAATATAAACATTATTGGTAACTTTGCAACATGAAAAGCAAAAAAATCGTTAATATGTGTTTTTTTTACTTAGCGCTTTTCTTTTTTTTCCTTTCCATTTGGTGGAATGTGAAGCCAGGCGCGGCGAAAGCGGGC
>JBAYVM010000151.1:0-7007 GCA_041674645.1 Victivallaceae bacterium
GGACACCGTGCCTGATCAGGTGCTGTTGCAGGTGTTGGTGGCGGAGGTTACGTTGTCGGATTCCACCAGTTTCGGCATTCAATATTCCTACAAGGAAGACAATGGCGATATTACCAACTGGGCGCAAACTAAATTTACTAATTTGAATAGTACGAGCGATGACAAACTGGGAGCATCGTATCTGTTGCAAGACGACAGCAATTCGGATAAAAATCTTTATCTCAAGGCGTTGGCCGGTAAATCGCAGGTGAAAGTAATCTCCAGTCCGCAATTGTTAGTGACCAGTCACAGTCCGGCGAAAATTTCCGTCGGCGACAGCGTGCCGATTATTACCGCTGAAATAACCGATACTCAGTCAACCACGCCGGACAATACGGCATTGAGGCGTTCGATTGAGTATAAGGACACCGGTATTATCCTGGACATAACTCCGCATGTCACTAAAGGCCGGTTAATTGAGATTGAAATGGAACAGACCGTGTCGGAAGCCGTGCCGACAGTAATTGTTTCTTCGATAGACTCGCCGACAATCCAGGAACGGGTGCTGAAAACCTCGATGTCGCTCCGTAACGGCAAAACAGTTATGATTGGCGGTATGATAAAAGAGAAATATGACGACACGATGGAGTCGATTCCCGGAATTATTGATGTTCCGTTTCTTCGCAGATTGATGGGAAGTTCCACCCGGAAGATGATTCGAACTGAAATGTTGATTTTTATCACGGCGAATATCATCGAGGAAAATACTGATTTGGAAAAGACCTTGAAGCGTTTCAGAGATTCGGTTGAAGTGCTGAAAAAAGTTCAGCCGGATATGAAACAGTCTGACGAACAAGAGGTCGGAAAGTGGCTTTGGTAAAAAATGAGTTCTGTTAAATGCGACAACGATATGCTGGCAAAAATAGAGAGCAGACTGGCTCTCTACGATCCGGCGTATTCTGAAACAATTAAAGTTGTTGACCGGCGGCGGCATGACTGGACCATTTGTGAGACCGGCGTTTTATCCGAAGCTGATTTGCTGGATACCTATTTGGCGGCCAGCGGAATCAATACGGTTGAGGAAGATGAATTGGAGGAACCGGTTTGTCCGTTGTATATTCCCCGCGAGTATCTATCAGCCAACTGTTGCCTGCCGATGGAAAGCGAAGACGAAAATAAACTGAAATTATTTATTTGCGACCCCTATCTGCTGGACCAGCATAAATATTTCTTTAAAAAACTGTGCAACAAAGAGCTGGAGTTTTATCTGCTCCGGCGGAGTCTGTTGGAACGAATGATTTCTCAAGTCAACTCCAATGGAAATAATGTGGAAGATTCCAGCAGCGCCGCGTATTCTGAAAGTCAGGATGAAGAAACTTTGAAAACCATGGCGAGCGAGGCGAAAATCGTCCGCCTGGTGAATGAAATATTTTCCCGGGCGGTGGAACAGCGCGCCAGTGATATTCATATCGAACCGCATGAGTCAGAGTTGCTGGTGAGATTCCGGATTGACGGCATTCTGCACAATCATCTGACCTGTTCTTTGAGTCAATATCCGGCTATTGCTTCCAGAATCAAGCTTATTGGCGGACTTAATATTGCCGAACACCGTTTGCCGCAGGACGGACGCACCAACTTTATTCTCGGTGGAAAAGAGCTGGATATTCGTATCAGCACTATTCCGACAATTATGGGCGAAAGTATTGTGCTCAGAATTTTGCGTAAAGACACGTTGTCGTTCGATTTGGAAAATATCGGTATGTCGAAGGAACTGCATAATAAATTCAACCGGATTATTCAGATTCCGCACGGCATGATTCTCGTTGTGGGCCCGACCGGAAGTGGAAAAACCACCACGTTGTACAGCGTTATTTCAAAATTGAATGATGGGAAAAGAAAAATTATCACCGTTGAAGATCCGGTGGAATATAAATTTCCCGGCATGAGTCAGATGCAGGTTAATTCGCAGATTGGCCTGGATTTCGCCAGCGGACTGCGGCATATCGTCCGTCAGGACCCGGATATTATTCTCGTCGGGGAAATTCGCGACCGGGAAACTGCCGGAATCGCTATTAACGCCGCCCTGACCGGACACTTGGTGCTCAGCACTTTACATACAAATGATGCCGCCGGAGCAATCAGCCGACTCGTGGATATGGGCGTTGAACCGTTTCTCGTGGCATCATCGCTATTCGGAATATTGTCGCAACGGCTGGTCAGAGTGGTGTGCAAAGATTGCGACGGCTCTGGAATTAATATAAATTATACCGGGAATAAGTGTAAAACTTGCAACGGCACCGGATTTAAAGGGCGTTCCGGTATTTTTGAATTGCTGGTGGTTGATGAAGCAATCAGAGAAGCGATTATGCGGAGTGCGTCAAGCTCGGAAATAGCACGAATCGCGGTTGGTAAGGGTATGATTACACTGGATGAAGACGGACTGCGAAAGGTCAAATCAGGATTTACGACTGAAGCGGAAATCCTCAAAGCAACGATTGATTTTGAATAGGTAATAAACAGATGGCGCTTTACAGATACAAGGCCTCGGATGCCGGCGGAGTTGCCAGGGAAATCACGATTGAAGCGGATTCCCCTGAAGATTCGCTTTCAAGGCTGCGCTCAAGAGGCATGGTTCCGTTGAAATATCTTGGTGTTGTATCTTCAGAAAAAAATACGTCCAAATTTAAAAATTTTTGGCGCAAAGAGTTTAATGTCTATGAATTTACTGACCGGCTGGCGCCGCTGATGCGGGCGCACATTCCGCTGGAACGGGCGTTGAAAATTATTTCGGAAAGCTTTGAAGATGAATCTGGCAAAGAAATTGTCGTCAGTCTCCGGCAGGGATTGCATGAAGGAAAAAACTTTTCTGATCTGATTCGCAGTCAGGAGCCAAGATTTCCTAAATTGTACGGCAATCTGCTTGAAGCCGGAGAAAAAACCGGTTGCATTCCGGAAGTGGTTACTGAACTGCATAAGTTCCTGGGTGACAGTAAAACTTTGAAGGATTTTCTGATAACCAGTTCCATCTATCCGATTATCGTGTTGCTGGTGACGGCGATGGTGGTCATTCTGTTGTTTACCGTGTTCATTCCGAAATTCGCCAGAGTGTTTATGGATATGGGAAAAGAGTTGCCGTTGCCGACCAAAATCATGCTGGAAATAAGCAATATCCTCACCGGTTACTGGTGGCTGTGGCTGGCGCTGATTGTAATCATTGTAGTGGCGGCGGTAAAGACGATAAAAAGCCCTTCGGGAAGAGTCTGGATAGACAAGAAAATACTGATGGTTCCGGTACTCGGACAGATGTTTAAAACCGTGGAAATGAACCGGTTTGTTACGACAATTGCGATTTTGATGCGTAATCATGTGCCGATTCTTGACGCAATCGATATTGGCCGGAAAGTTATTCAGAACAGCGCTATTTACGACAGTTTTTCAAACGTCACCCATGAGTTGAAAAGTGGCGCTAAATTGTCGGATGCGCTCAGGAAAAGCCAGTTCATGCCGATAGATACGATTCAACTGTTGCGCGTCGGCGAGGAATCGGGTAATCTCGGCGATGTGCTGACTCAGGCCGCAGAGGATTATGAACGGAAAATGAAAGTGAATATACGAAAACTGCTTGCGCTTTTCGAGCCAGTGGTTATTCTTATTATGGCGACGGTAATACTTTTTGTTGTAATATCAATATTCCTTGCTATCTTTGAAATGAGCGAAATATAGGAGCTTGTATGAAAATTAAAGACAGAAAAATCTCCCGGATGAAGATGTTCACCCTTATGGAAATCGTGGTGGTAATTGTTATCCTGATGATGTTGGCGGCCATCGCAACACCACTTTACTTCCGGCATGTGAAAAAAGCGAGAATAACCACGGCCAAAACTCAGATAAAAATGATTGAACAGGCGATATTCGATTTCCGGCTGGATATGGGAGCTTTGCCCGATTCATCCTCCGGTTTGCGCGCTTTGGTGGAAAACACCACTGGCGAGAAAAAATGGGACGGCCCGTATATCAAGCCGTTTCCGAAAGATCCGTGGGGCAGGGAATATATTTATGTTTATCCCGGACAGCATGGCGATTTCGATATTATCTGCTATGGCGGTGATGGCGAATCCGGCGGTGAAGGCGAAGCGGCTGACATTAATAACTGGGAGTAATTTTTCTCAGGACGGAATAATGAAACGCTGTTTTACAATTCTCGAACTTATCGTTACTATCAGTATTATTGCCATTGTGCTGGCGCTGGCGGTGGGGAGAATCGGCAAGGTTCCTGGAGTGCTTGCATTGAGAAACCAGGTTGACCACGTGCGGAAAACAATGGTTTCAGCGCGCGTCCGGGCCGTTGCCTCAGGAATCAAACAGACCGTGGTTTTTCACCGCGAAGATAATAAATTTTTTATCGAAGACGCTAACGGCGGAGTTAATTCCGCGAATGCCGAATATCACGTCCCTAAAGACATCAATATAGTTTTAAGCAACCGGGAATTGGCTCCGGAAGACGACATGACCTATTTTTTCTATCCCGACGGCACGGTGGAAGGTTATGATTTGTTGTTTAATTCGGCCAAATACAGCCTGGCGTTAAAATTCTCAAAACTTACAGGAAATATCTCAATTGAAGAGCAGGAGCCCAATCCTTAATATGCGCAAATCACCATATTTTACTTTAATCGAAGTCGCCATTGCGATTGCGGTGCTGGCGATGGGCGTGGTTGCCGCCATGTCGATGATTTCAGCCGCCAAAAAACGCATGATGAAAGCTGAACGCGGCTGGCATGAACAACACATGCTGACGCAGGCGGTGGAATATTTAATGTTGGCGCCGCCGAAATCTTCCGTGCCGCTGGAAATATTTCCTTATCCCGGCTTCTCGGTAAATTATGAATATTCTCTGCCGGAAGAACTTCCGAATAAATTTCCCGCCACAGTCGGCAACTGGACGCTGGTTTCGTTAAAAGTCCATATCATCTCCAATGAACAGAGAAACATTGGCCCGGTCGTTCTGAATCGCATAGTTAAAAACGGTGACATATAACAAATGAAATATGCAATAAAACGTTTTACGCTCATTGAAGTCGTTGTTGCTCTGGGGATTATGCTTGTTATTGCCGCGATGATCGGTCTTGTTCTGACCACATCCTACAGGGCGTGGGAAAGAGTGAATCGCATGGACGCGCTATTCCGGCAGAAACAAAACATTGACCGGATAGTCAATACCGCGTTTAAAAACGCCATCCCGTTCTCATGGAAAAATGACAACTTGAAAGAGGAGTTGGTTTTTAAAGGCGAATCGTCAATGTTGCTGCTGGCATACCTTCACCGGATTGGCGCTAGTGACCGCTCGGGAATAAGGTTTGTGCAACTTCGCCTGGAAGACAATAAACTGATTGCGGAATATCGCGACACCCCAATCTTGCCGTGGCGCGAACCCGCGTCGTCAGAGGTTACAAAAGAGGTGATTGTCAGTCAGGTTAAGGAAATTTCCTTCCTCTATGCTGACATCCTGCCGGAGAATAATTCGGTTCAACTAATGGATTCCTGGGATAATAAAAAAACTTATATCCCGCGTGGAATTCAGATAACTATAGAGTTTGAAGATGGAAGCAAAGAATCATGGTTCAGGCGTACTGCCGCCTCCGGCTATATGCAGTTTCTGGGCAAAAAGCCACAAAATGTCATCAGATAACCGGGAAAGCGGCATTGCCCTGATTACTGTTTTATGCCTGCTGCTGCTGGTGTCTATGCTCACGGCATCAATTGTAACCGTGTCGCAAACCGCCAGCGCACAAATCAGGACTTTTGCCGAACAGGAGAAATCTATGATTCTGGCGGAAGGCGTGGTCGCCAGAATTTACTGGCTCATTTTGAATGACAAAATGTTGCATACGGACCGCAATCTGGATAAAGGGCAGGGCGAGGAAGACGATGAAACAGAACGCTTTATCGCTGACGGAACTGAGCACATAATTGATTTCGATGGCATCAAGGTAACGTTTTCAATCAATGACATGATGAGCGGATTTGACGTTTCTGGTTATTCTCCGGGCAATGATTTTAATGTTATTGAAACCTATCTCGGCATTGGTAAGGAATCGACTGAGGAACTGACTACTTTTAAAAGCCGGTTGCTTGATTATGTGGATGTCGACAGCCTGGAACGACTGAACGGCATGGAAAATAATGACTACAAGGCGCTCGGACTTTATCAACTGCCGCGCAACAGCCGGATGCAATACCGCGAAGAAATTATGTATATTCCCGGAGCAAGAGAATATTTTAAAGTTGATGACCTGGGCAGATTAAATTCAGTGAAACTCATTCTTCCCGCTGAAAATGCCGGCGGAAACTACGCGTCGAGGCGGTTTGATGGTTTTTCCGCCGATAAACTCATGCTGATGGGAAAACTCAAGTGTACTGAAGATGAAGCTTTGGAAATCCTCGAAGCCATCGCGCTCTGGAAAAAAGAAAAAATCCCGCTGGCGGATTCCCTTGACGATGACCTTTTAAGACGCTTGAAAGCTAATTTCTCGTTTCGTGAATCCGGATTTTACAATGTCATTATAAAAATCGCCGGACAGGACAACAGTCAGGGCAGGCCGCTTTCAATATCTATGCAAATCTCACCTGCCATTTCCGCCAACGGCATGACTTTCTATGAATGGACTTTCTATTAAGCCAGATAAGTTGAAAGTGAGCAAGCGAGAAAAGTAAAAAGACTTACGCCGTCCGTCGCACGGACTTTTGACACGAAGCGTCTCTTGTCCTCAGCTGGAGGGTTTTGCTCCGTCGAAACCGCTTTTTGATGCGGAGCGTCTTTGGAGTGCGGCGCCCCTGCGCCGCTTTGTTTTTAACCACGAAACGCACGAAAAAACCCGAAAGGGGAAAAGTTCATCAAGGAGATGCCTTTTTCGGTGTAGTCGCGTCCGTCTCGGACGCCAAATATTCGCACTCTCCGCGCTTCCTTCCTGCGGTGGGCAAGCCGCATGAGAAAGTCTTTCACCGGTTTAAAGCTAAACCTGGCGCTA
>JBAYVM010000152.1:0-6982 GCA_041674645.1 Victivallaceae bacterium
AAGGGGACATTTGAAAAAGCTCTTGCCGGTCTCAGAGTGTTGATTAAACATAAAATGCAGGCAACCGTAAGAGTTACTATACATAAGTTTAACTACAAAGAACTGGATAAAATTGCCGAACTTTTGTTGGAAGATGTCGGATTGTCGTCTTTTTCAACAAACTCTGCCGGATATGTAGGTCTTTGCCGCGAAAACAAAGATGCCATCCAATTGAATGCAGAAGAGTATTCTGTTGCGATCGCTAAACTTTTTGAGCTTAATAAGAAATATAATGGCCGTATTCAGGCCCAGGCTGGTCCGCTGGCCTGCGGGAAGCATTGGAAGGAAATGCAACGGGCTTTTGACGCTGGCGAAGAAGGCTTAGCCAGTTGCGGCTATCTTAGAAGTTGTGGCGGCGTATTCAGCAAAATGGCTGTGAGATCAGACGGGATAATGATTCCATGCATACAGATTCCGCATGTGGAATTGGGTCGAATCAATAAAGACAGTTTGAAAGAAGTATGGTTGAACCATCCGGAACTAAAAAGGCTCCGGGACAGAAGAGACACCTCGTTAAAAGATTTTGAGTTTTGTAGTAATTGTAAATTTATTCCATATTGCCGCGGGGGATGTCCGGCGCTTGCTTACACCTTGACTGGCAATGAAAATAATCCCGCACCGGACGCTTGTTACAAAACATTTCTTGATGCTGGCGGAAAACTTCCTGAAATTTGAGTCTGGTAACTGTGGTAAATGGGAATTAGCAAATCTGAATCCGTAATTGAAAGAGTATAATAAATGACAGAAAATAAAATATCAGTACCCCGATGCGGCTATTATTTAAGCACAATATATTTTTATCTTACCGAAGGATGTAATCTAAAATGCAGACATTGCTGGATTGCGCCAAAATTTCAAAGCAAAGATGCCAAATGGCCGTCGTTGGACTTTGAATTGTTTAAAAGTATTATCAAACAGGGTAAAGCTCTTGGGTTGTCGAATGTCAAGCTGACCGGCGGCGAGCCGCTTATTCATCCGGATATAGATAAAATATTGGATCATATCAAGGAACAGGATTTACAGCTTACCATAGAAACCAATGGCGTGGAGTGCACGGCGGAACTTGCCGCTAAAATTGCGCAATGCAAGAAACCTTTTGTTTCGGTAAGTTTAGACGGAACAGATGCTGAAACTCATGAGTGGGTAAGAGGCGTGGAAGGATGTTTTGAAGCGGCGCTGAATGGAGTAAGAAATTTGGTAAAAGCGGGGATTCATCCTCAGATAATTATGTCCGTGATGAACCTTAACAAAAATCAGATGGAAGGAGTAGTAAGGCTGGCGGAAAAGGAAAAAGCTAACTCCGTGAAATTTAATCTTGTTGCTCCTACTGCCAGAGGAGAACAAATGCACGATGCCGGTCAGACGCTGTCTACACAAGAACTGATTGAACTTGGGCATTGGGTTGAAAATACATTAGCTCCTTCGTCAAAAATAGGTGTGGTCTATTCTCATCCAGCGGCTTTCCGGCCATTGGGGAAAATGATTACTCAGGCAACTGGCAAATGCGGCATATTCGGCATTGTCGGGGTTTTGGGCAACGGCAAGTATGCGCTTTGCGGCATTGGCGCGACAGTGCCCGAACTCGTATTCGGAGATGCGAAAAAGGACAAACTTGAAGACATCTGGAATGACAGTACGGTTTTAAATGATATTAGACAGGGGCTGCCGTCCAAGTTGCACGGTATTTGCGGAGACTGTTTGATGAAGACTCAATGTCTTGGCGCATGCATCGCGATGAATTACTACAGGCACAAAGACCTTTTTGCGCCTCAATGGTACTGCGAAGAAGCTCAGAAGGCTGGACTTTTTCCAAAATCAAGACTTTGCCCGGGAAGTAAGTTTGAGTAGAACATCTGAGGAAGATGAATCATGAGCTATTTTTCTTATTTAAAAAGCTCTTTGAAGCTGAAATTGCCTGAAGATCAGATTTCTCCTGACCGGCAATATTCAAAACTTCGGAACAGTCTCAAACATATTTATCCATCTGCATTGAAAAATTGGAAAACAGGTGCGCTTGCTTATGGACTTTTGATTGTAGTGTCATTGCTTACTTATCCTCAGCCTATGATAAATCGCTATCTAATCGATAATGTCATTCTGGACAAGCAGATTAAGTTGTTGGCGCCGGTAATCTTATTGCTTTTAGGCATTGCCGTAGCATCAGCGTTAGTAAATCAATTTCAGTCGTTTTATTCAACCAGGTTTAATCAGGAGGTAACACTGGATATTCAGAGAAATCTGTTGAACAGAGTTTTTTCACTGCCTAAAACCTTCTTTGATCATACGCACAAAGGATATTTGATGTCCAGGCTTACTTCCGATGTCAGCGGTGTAAACTGGTTTTTTTCAGGAACTGTGGTTGAAATAATAATGCAATTCTTCCGCTTTGCAGGCGGTGTCGGATTTCTTTTTTATTTGGAATGGAGGTTGGCCGTGCCGGTGGTGTTGTCTTTGCCGATACCATTTTTTGCGACTGTTTTTTTCGCAAAAAGAAGTTACATAATGAGCCATGTAAATAGAGAGAGAAGCGCCAGATATTATTCAATATTTCAAGAAATGCTTTCTTCCGTTCCGCTCATAAAGACATTTTCTAGAGAAAAAAAAGCCGAGAGCGATATTGTGCTGGAAATAAGAAATAATAATAAAGCAGTCAACGAACAAGCAGTTTTAAACGTCTTCAATAATCATATAATGTCGGCTATGCCTAGTGCAGCCAGATTCTTTGTTCTTGCTTTCGGGGCGTACTGGGTCATTAAGGGCGTGTGGACGATAGGTTCGCTATTGGCTTTTCTGTCCTATCTTTCGTTTGTTTACGGACCGGCAAATTATCTTGCCACCAGCGCCAATCAACTTCAGAGTACCCGTGCGGCTCTGGAAAGAGTAGATGCGCTGTTTAATGTCATTCCTGAGGATAATATTGAAAGCGGTATTGATGTAAAATTGCTGAAAGGCGAAGTTGAGTTTAAAAATGTCAACTTTGAATATGAACCTCACAAGCCTGTGTTGAGCGACGTATCGTTTAAAGTCGCGCCCGGAGAGCACTGGGCGGTAATCGGTAAAAGCGGAGCAGGAAAAACTACTCTGGTCAGCCTGATTATGCGCTTCTACAAGCCTCAGTCCGGCGAGATTTGTTTTGACGGGAAAGACGCTCTGGAATATAACGTCAGATCATTGAGAGGGCGCATTGGATTAGTATCACAACATACGGAACTGCTTTCTGGAAGCATTATTGATAATTTGAAGATAGGTAATGATAACGCTTCATTTGATGAAGTTGTTAACGCTTGCAGAATTGCTGCGATCCATGAGCACATAGAATCTCTTCCAGGGAAATATAATACTCTGCTGGAAGAGGAAGGCATAAATCTTTCAGAGGGCCAGAAACAGCGTCTGTCAATTGCCAGAGCTATTGTAAAATCACCTGATATTCTGATAATGGATGAGCCGACCTCCGCGCTGGATAATGTGACTGAACGTTCAATATATTCCATGTTGCCTGATGCGGTAAAAGGGAAAACGCTTTTTACCATAGCGCATCGGCTTAACACGGTAAAATCTGCCGACAAAGTTCTATTGCTCCGGGAAGGCAAGTCTCCGCTTTGCGGTTTACATAGCGAGCTTATGAAAATTGATGAGTATAAAAATATTTTTGACAATTCCGAGACAGTTCCTAAGTGCATTTAAAATCATATTTATAACAAGTGAGGTATTATGAGAAAATCAATGTTTAGCCTTCTGGTAGTATTGGCGGCGCTTGCCACAAATCAAATCTATGGCGCGGATAGCGTGTCTTCTGCAAAAAAAAGCGAACCCTTTGGGGAAAGCTTGCTTATGGACACGGCCGATCCTGCCGAGGCGTTTAATGGTAATGATTACAATATTGGCGTGCTTCCGGATTATATTTTAAAACCACACGACGAAGTTAATATTGACATTTGGGGCAGTTTGAATCTGCACTACTCTTTGACAATCAGCGTTGACGGGTACATAATTGTTCCTGAAGCAGGACGTGTTTCTCTGAACGGACTTACATATTCAGAGGCTAAAAAGAAAATATTAAATCACCTGGCCTGTACATATGCTTTCTTTATTAATGCAGAAAATCCGGGCGCCGGGAAAGCGCCGGTTGATATAACTTTAGGCAAGACCGCGGGAATCAATGTTTTTGTCAGCGGAGAAATAAAAAAGCCGGGCAACATCAATATAAATGGCATAAATGCATCAATAATTAATATCTTAAAAAAATCAGGTATTAACAGTCAAGCTTCTCTGAGAAATATTCAACTTAAAAAGCTTAACGGGAAAATATATATATTTGACTTGTACGATTTTTTATTAAAAGGCAATTTATTAACAGAGTTTAAATATTTGAATGATAATGATATTATTTTTGTGCCTCTTAGAGGTAAAGAAGTAAATATAACAGGTGCGATTAGACGCCCTGGAATTTATGAACTGCTCCCGACGGAAAAACTAAGTGATGTCATCAAGATTGCTGGCGGTTTATTGCCGGGAGCTCAGCAAAAAATCAAGATATTCAGAGTGAAATCTGATAATATTGAAGAAGTTGAAGCCACGCTTGAAAGTGATTGTGTTTTGGCAGACAATGATATTGTTGATATTACGGCAGGCGATGACAGCAATAAATTCCGTGTAAAAATTGACGGCGAAGTAAAGCATCCAGGGAATTATATATATTTCAAAAATGAAAAGGTTAATGATTTTATAAAAAGATGCGGCGGATTGAACGATAACGCATTTCTTGCAGGAGCGGAATTCTATCGCAATGGATCTTTGGTATTGGTTGATCTTGCAAAAGCATTTAATGAACCAGAAAGCAAGTTTAATTTTGAACTATTTCCCGACGATAAAATTATAATTCCTCAAGCTAATGGGTTTATTATGGTAACCGGATCTGTTATGTCACCTTCTGGTATTTTCTTTAAGGAAGGAGAAGACGTTGATTATTATATAAAAATGGCTGGAGGATATAAAGATAATGCCGATAAAGATAATGTCCGTATTATTTTGGGGGGCGCGGTAACAAAAGCTTATAAAAACTTTTGGTCATCCAATCCTGAAGTGCCACCAGGGGCAAAGATAGAAGTTCCGGCAAAATCAAATAAATAGAGGTAAAAGCTTATGAATGATAAAGATACCATCCAGTCGCAGAGCGGCAATGAAGTTTCTTTAATGTTATTTTTCGGGGTGATACTTAAATACCGATGGCTGGTTATTATGTTGACTGCGATTGGTATAATTGCAGGCGCTGTTTTTACCCGGCAAACCTATAAAGAGAATTATCTGGTTGCAGCAACAATTTTTCTTCAGTCACCACGAAAAGTAACAGATTCAAAAGATTATCTTGGCTCAATCCAAACCAAAGATTTGTTAAATAACACCTTCAACTCGGTGCTCAGTTCTAATGATTTTTTTGAAAGTATCGTGCTTAAGGATTATGATATTTTGAATGACGGCAAGAAAATAAAAGGCAATCTTTTAAAATACTTCAAAACAGAGGATGTGGGTAAAGTAATTGATGTAGTAAAAAAGTTGGTCAAAATTCGCTATGATAAAAAAACCAATATTTTAGTATTGGAATATACTTCAACTTATCCCGATGTTGCCGCTCAAATATTGAATAACACGGTAAGTCAAATCAACTTTTTTTATAATCACCAGTTCAATTCTAACTCTATACGAAATCTTGAATTTGTTGAAAAGAGTATTGCTTCCTCCAGAAAGGAATTGGATGAGGCAAAAAACAAATTGGCGGTTTTTATAGAACGCAATAAACAGCTGAAAGTAGCGTTGAAAAATAAAGAGCAATATCCTGAATACTATCAATGTATAGAGGAGCTCGAAAAACTTCAGGAGAATGCAGAACTTAAAAGGAAAAATTACGCAAGCCTCTTAATCAAGAGTGAAAGCTTGAAGCTGGAAATTTCGGAAAACGCGCCCTACATTACAGTTATTGAAAGCGCTACTGTACCATTAAAGCCAATTCCTTGTAAATATACCAGAAACGTAGCACTCGGCGGAGTTCTTGGATTTATTTTAGCCGCAGTATATATAATCTTAACTAACTTCATTTTACTTTTTAACCTTCAAGCGACACCTGTGGCAAACATTCCAGCAGAATTTAAAAATGACTTCAAAAAACTTCTAAGAATATTCAGTTTTAAGAAAAATAATAAAAACTAAAATAGTGCAAATGCATTAATTCAACGGCTATGTGTACAGTTTAGCCACTTTGCAAAGTAAAAATGGCTCTTAAGTTTTTTGATGAAAATGTTACATGCAATGATAAATTGGTATTCATTAAATGTAATGTTTTGCGATATGTCATCTTCTTTTAATGTTCTTTCAAATACTTGCTATATATTAATTAATACAAAGCGAAAAAGTTTAATAACCTATCGAGCAAGTTCCACAACAACCAAAAGAGGTAGTAGAAATGAAGAAATTAATTGTGATGGCCGCCTTGATTATTGCAACCGGGATCATTACCGGATGTTCATCGGTTCCTAAAAATTCCAACATGACTGGCAACTGGAAATACACATTCGAAGAAGCCGGTAGAGACGGAGTTCAAAAAGGTACAATGACTATCGCTCAGGACTCTTACAACTTGAGAGGCAAATGCAATGATCTCTTCGGAGAGTTTCAACTTGTTGGTTCCATGGACGAAAACAGTCCGAAGTTCACAATTGACGGAACGCGCAACGATGGCACGCGCAGTTTTCATTTGAACGGTTCGCTGTCCTCCGATAATGCATTCGAAGGAACTTTTACCACCAATCAGAATACATCAGGCACAATGAAAGGGAATAAAGTTGCCCCATATTGAGCCTTGTGAAGATTAAAATCGACGCTATGAAACGTCGCTGGTTGTAAAGCTTTGCGGTTTTTTTCGCGAACCAAAGGAAAATTGAAAGGATTA
>JBAYVM010000153.1:0-6964 GCA_041674645.1 Victivallaceae bacterium
GATTTTTTCATGCGTTTTTTAACATCAAGCCGTAATATCTGCTCAACTTTATTTGCCGTGTCGCTGTGATTGATTTCATGTTCCCAAATCCTCAAGACACGCCACCCATTTGTTTTCAACGTTTCATTCACAAGCTTGTCTCTTTTTTTATTTCGTTCAATTTTACTTATCCAATACTCTCTGTTAGACATCGGAATTCTGCAACGTTCATCATGCCCATGCCAGAAACAACCATCCACAAAAATTGCCAGTTTTTGCCTGGGAAAAACAAAATCGGGTTTGCCAAAGATTGAATATTTCCTTCTCCAGCCAGTTATTTTATTCTCTTTGAATATCTTTATCAGCGCGAGTTCTGTCGTTTTATTGCCTGACGACCGAACACGCGACATGACTTCTGATCTTGCTTGTGGAGTAATTTTGTCCATGTCATTTTATAATTGTTATCCATGACGGCTCAAAGCTTAAAGACTCAAGAACGTTCTCTTGTGTCAGAACCGGAGGTTTCTTGATTTGAATAGCAAGCCTGTCTGGCGGAACATCTTCAACGATTGTAAACTGAGAGCCGTGCGGTTGCCATGTGAACCGGTGTTCTTTGCTTTTTCTATCCAGCCCGACAAGGTTTTTATTTTTATTCCATTCCCATTCAAAATTTTCAATCGGATAAAGAATCGTTTCTAATTCAAAAATAGCCAACTCCAATAAATCATCCGATTTAATAAGGACTACGGTTCTTAAGTGTTCATACTTCGATCTTATGCTTGCGACTCTGGAATTCCAAATTTCAAGAACCATGTCGCCTATTTCCTGCGGAGTGCTTTTTGAAATATCTTCTTCTTCAAAAGAATATTGTGGCGCATTTCTTCCTGAAATCAATCGAACTCTTTTGGTTTTAGACGGAGTGGTTGACTTTACCGTTTTTGCGCTCCAAGCGGTCTGCTCAAGCAATACGTCATCAAGCCCAACATTAGATGGCTTCCATCTGCCGCCAATCAAACGTGCAAATATTTCTTCCCAATCCGGTCCCTCTAACCTCGGAGTTATTCGAGTGGCAAGAAGATAAACAACTTCTTTACCTAAGCCAATGTGAAAATCTTTTGGGAACTGACCCAATAGGTAAGGCGGTTGGTATTTTTCAACAGTTCTCAACCGTGGACTTTTCATGCTTATAACTTCCTTTCTTTTCAAGCAGTTGCATTTGAATACAAGACTCTTTTGATGAATATTTATATTTCCCAGAATGACATCCGAGCTTAAGAGCATCAAAAACCGTTTCAAGTACTGCGGCAGCAACATCCACAGGCAAACTGTTCCCTGCTTGTTTTCTGATTTGCGAATCATTGCAGACAATTTTAAATGATTCAGGGAATCCCTGTAACCTCAACATTTCGCGTGGAGTAAGTCTTCTTTCACCATTTACCAAAAGGTAATTATAAGATGCTCCTGCCCGCAAAGCGCAAGAAAAAGGATACGCGCTTATATGTCCAGCTTTATTTTCATGCCATATCGTCGGTTCCGATGTCGGTTGCATGACACTCCAACGTTTATTTTTGATTCTGTCTGAAACATAAAACTTTTCAGGAACATTTTTCTCCAATACTTCAGACAATGGTTTTGAAGCAATTTTTCCGGTCGGCCAATTCATTAATTTCTTTTCTTTAAAACCTACAATCCAAATGCGCTCGCGTTTTTGAGGCAATCCAAAATCCAACGCATTCAGAATTCTGTAGTCAACATGATATCCTAAGTCAACTAATGTCTTCAATATTACATCTAATGTTTTCCCTTGATCATGCCCTTTGAGGAGTTTTACATTTTCCAAAACAAATGCATCTGGTTTCTTTTCTTTCAAAATACGAGCTATTTCAAAAAATAGAGTTCCTCTTGTGTCTTCAAATCCCTTTTGCTGCCCAATAATGCTGAAAGGCTGACACGGAAAACCTGCTAAAAGAATGTTATGATCAGGAATTTTATCAGCAACAATCTTTGTTATATCTCCTGCTGGCAAGTCTGCAAAGTTAGCCTCATATTGTTTTTGACATGCATTGTCAATATCACTTGAAAAAACACACTTCGCTAAGAGATTTCTGCTTTTGCATACTCTTTCAATTGCAAACCTGAATCCTCCAATTCCACAAAAAAGGTCTATAAAATTGACCGCCATAGATATTCACCTGTAAAAATAATTTATCGAAATAATTCTTCGATCGCTAAAAAATAAATATAAAGTAATAAGCTCTTTCTGCAACCACCAGTAATAAAATAATGGCGCTATAAATTCACAAAAAAAATGAGCGTAATATTAAATAGCGACTTCCGCCAATGATTTTTTTGCGGCATCAAGATAGCGTTCGATATCACGGTCGGAATTGGCTGTAGAAACAAAGCTCAGTTCAAACTGGGATGGTGGCAGATAAATTCCCTGCTCCAGCATACTCCGGTGAAACCGGGCAAACGCGGCAGTGTCACAAGTTTTTACATCATCCAGATTATGCAAATGCGTTTTGCCAGTGAAGAACAAAGTGAACATTCCGGTATGATGATTGCAATGAATATTTAATCCGCTGGCCTGGGCGAATGAATTGAGCTCGGATGCAATGGTTTCCGTCATCTTTTTCAGTTGTGGATAGGGATTTTCTTCAATCAATAAATCGAGCGTGGTAAGTCCGGCGGCCAGCGCCACCGGATTTCCACTGAGCGTTCCCGCCTGATAAACCGGTCCCAATGGAGCCAGCTGGGACATAATATCAGTTTTTCCGCCAACCGCGCCAATCGGCATTCCGCCACCAATTATTTTTCCCAGACAAGTCAAATCGGGTGTAACGCCGCAAACCTGTCCAAAAGTTCCCGGGCAAGTTCTGAATCCGGTAATGACCTCATCAAAAATCAACAGTGAACCGTGTTTTTCGGTGAGTTCCCGTAACCCTTCCAAAAATCCGTGAACCGGCGGAACCAACCCCATATTTCCAGCGATTGGTTCAACAATTACCGCAGCAATATCTTTCCCGCAAATGGAGAATATTTCTTCCAGAGCTTTAATGTTATTATAAGGTGCCACAATCACTTCAGAAGCGGTGCTGTCCGAAACTCCGGCGGAAGAGGAAATTCCACCGGTCAGCAGCCCGCTGCCTGCAGAAACCAGCATACAGTCACTGTGTCCGTGGTAACATCCGTCGAACTTGATTATGCCGCGCCGGCCGGTTGCGCCACGTGCCAGTCGCAACGCCGTCATCACCGCTTCCGTGCCGGAATTTACCATTCGCACCATTTCCAGATAAGGAATCTGCCGGTTCAGCAATTCCGCCATTTCAACTTCGCGCGGGTTGCAGGCGCCGAAACTCAAACCTTCCGCCACCGCAATATTGACCGCTTCAATCACCGCCGGATGAGCATGGCCGAGAATCAGCGGTCCCCAGGAATAGCAAAAATCGAGATATTCACGCCCGTCAACATCATACATAAATGCGCCTTTGCCGCTTTGAATGTAAATCGGAGAGGATTTTACTGAATTGAACGCGCGTACCGGACTGTTGACGCCGCCGGGAATAAGTTTTTTTGCCCGTTGAAAAAGTTCCACTGAAATAGTTGCTGTCATAAATTCCTCAATCTTTAAACAGTTCGTCATACTGATTTGACCAGTAAGAAAGAATAACATCCGCCCCGGAACGGTTGATTGCCGCAATCGACTCCCGCGCCATCGCCCGTAAATCACCCCAGCCGTTTGCCGCCGCCGCTTGAATCATAGAATATTCGCCGCTAACATTGTACGCGGCCAGCGGAAGTTCAGTCCGCTCACGCAATTCACTGATGATGTCCAGATAAAACAGCGCTGGTTTGACCATTAAAATATCTGCGCCTTCAACTTCATCCTGCAACGATTCGCGCAATGCCTGCCGCCGGTCATTATACGGTAACTGATAACTTTTCCGGTCACCGCAACCGGGCGCGGAATCGGCGGCATCCCGGAATGGTCCGTACATGGATGAAGCAAATTTCGTGGAATAACTCATTAACAAAGTATCGTGAAAACTGTTCTCGACCAAAGCTTTTCTGATTGCCGCCACCTGTCCGTCCATCATTGCGCTCGGCGCCACGCCTTGAGCTCCAGCACGAGCGTGAGATACCGCAGCGTCAGCCAGCAGCGACAACGCCGCGTCATTCATAATTCCACCATCAGCCGCCAGCGGAGCGCAATGTCCGTGACTGGTGTACCCGCACAGACAGACATCGGTAAAAATAAGCAAGTCTGGAAAACTTTTCCGCAATTGTCTCACCGCTCGCTGCACCAATCCATTTTCGTCTCCGGAATAACTGCCGGTGGCATTTTTAAGTTCATCGTCAATCACGCCAAAAATCATCAAACCGCCGATTCCCATGGCGGCAACTTTTTCCACCGCCCGTTCCAACCGGTCAATTGAATAACGAAATTGTCCGGGCATCGACGCAATCGGAATTTCCCTGCCCTGCCCTTCAATCACAAAGACCGGCCAGAGAAATTTTTCCGGACCGGGCAACGGCGCACCGAACATTTTGCGACTCGTTTCCGTAAGTCGCAAACGACGCATTCTGATATCGGGATAAGTATTCATTTTCAACCTTTCAAGTTCATTAAACGCTGAGCTGTCAGACAGTTTTTCAGCGCGAAAATCATCTGTTCCACCGTCGCCTCTACTGGCACAATCAATGTTCCGGAATATCCAAGCTGTCGCAAAGATTCAACGGTCGGAGCTCCGATTGCCACCACCTGTTTGCCGTCGAGCGCGTTAACCGTCCAGTTTTCCACAAACGCCCGCACCGTCGAAGGACTGGTGAACAATACCGCGTCAAATTCAGATGGCTTAACGTCGTAACACACCGGTTCACTGCGATAAAGCACACGGTCGTCAACTTTAATTCCAACGCTCAATAATTTAGCAGTAATTTCTGAATCCGCCAGCTCAGAACGCAACCGGAACAACTTTTGCCCCGGCTTCACTTTATCCAATAATTGTTCAAGCAAACCGGCAGCGCCAAAATTTTTCTCCGGAACCAGTTCAGGAATTATTCCGTACGGCGCAAACGCTCCAGCGGTTCCGCTACCGCAAACCGCGAACGATGGAAGCTGCCGCAAATCAATTCCCGCCTGCTTAATTTGTTCCATAAAAATCTCCACCGCTGAAGGTGAAGTCAATACAATCCAGTCATATTTAGTAAGCGGTTGCACGTTTTTCAGCCAGCCCGGCTCCGGAACTAAACGAATCAGCGGAAATTCCAGCGGCACGCCACCGGCATCCCACACCGCCGGAACTGCGCGGCGCAATAAAGCGTCGCTGCATGTCAACAATATTTTTTTCCCTTCCAGCGCTCCGTTTGAACGGTAAAGATATTTTTCGTCCGCAATATTTCCAACCACAATCAAGCCCGGAACTGATGTGTCTATTTCAACCTTTCCAGCAGCGAGAGTTTGCAAATTTGTCGCGATAATCTTTTGTTCAGGCGCACCAGCGGAACAAATTATTGCCGCCGGTTCAGTTTCCGGCCGGCCTTCAGCAATCAAACTGGACGCAATCGCCGGAGCATCTGCCAACCCCATGAAAAATACACATGGCTGAGTTCGGATTTCCGTTTCAGTAACCGGTTGAAAATGTTCACTCCCCGCCAGTCTGGCAGAAAAAACAGAAAAACCTCTGGCGACACCTCTGCGAGTCAATAACATTCCATTTCCGGTTGTCGCCGCGCTGAGACTGCTGATGCCGGGAATTACCCGGAACGGCAGCGCCAGCCGGTCTAAAATTTCCACCTCTTCCGCCAAACGTCCGAACATTCCCGGGTCGCCGCCTTTGAGCCGAACTACCAGTTTTCCCTGCCGGGCATAATCCGCCAGCATCCGGCAGGTTTCATGTTGCGGCACGGACACGGAACCGCTCCGTTTTCCAACATTAATTTGCCGGGCAGAGTCGGAAATATATTTCAACACGCCTTCCGGAATCAGGCAGTCGTACAGACAAATTTCACACCGGCGCAACGCCTCAACCGTCGCCACGGTAATATTTCCCGCGCTTCCCGCACCGGCTCCGGCAATAACCACAGAATTAACAAACAATTTACGGATTTCCAAAAATCTCAGGTCGCCCTGTTTAAATGTCAATGCCAACACACCCTGCCCGTCCGGCGGATTCAATTCATCCAGCGGCAGATGTTCCGTAATTCGGTTGCCCAGGCCAAGACGATTCAGTCCGGCCGCCGCCATCACCAATAAATCATATTTTTCCTCGTCAAGCTGCGCGATGCGATTATCAATATTGCCGCGCACCGGCAGAATTTCAGCATCGGGAAAACGTTTCCGGCAATACTGTTCACGCCGGGCGCTGCTGACGCCGATGCGCAATTTCCTCCCGGAACATTCCGCGTTTCCAATCAACACATCGCTGGGATCTTCACGCCACGGCAGCCAGAACCAGTCGAGTCCAGCAGACACCGGTTCCGGCAAATCTTTGGCGCTATGCAACGCGCAATCAATTTTTCCGTTGACAACCGCTTCATCCAAATCGCGGGTGAAAAAATCAGGGTCACTGTCGCGCAAATCGGCTTTCCGGTCACGATCGCCGGGCGAAGAAAATTCCACCACGGAAATTTCTATTTCTGGAAACCGTCGCTGAAACTCTTTCTGCACAATAACAACCTGCGCCAGCGCCAGTTTACTGTTTCGAGTTCCCAATATTAATTTTAGTTGAGTTGCCATTATTTAACATCCTGTTCTGAGGAATGATTTTTGCCTTGAATCCTAAACATCATTTTATTATACAACTCATGCCGAAGTTCTGACAAACCGGAATTCTCTTCCACCAGTCCGGTAACATCAAACTTTTCGCGACGATACCAGCAGCGCAAATCTTCCAGAGTAACCAGTTCTATTCCGGAAGCCACAAATTCCGGCGCAACATTCCTCGGCATGCCCAGGTCAACAATCAACATCGGTTTCGCCATA
>JBAYVM010000154.1:0-6926 GCA_041674645.1 Victivallaceae bacterium
CCGGACGCTGTCCGCCACCGGCATAAAATCTCTGAAAACCGCTGGTTCAGCGTATGAAGCCGAACTTGATAAACCTTGCGGAATCGCCGCCGCTACCGGAACTAAAATCCGTCTGCACCAAACCGGAAGCACTTTCATCTATCCGGCGGCGGAATATAAAGAGAGCCCCGCCGACTGGCAGGAATTTTCCGGAATAATCAACCCGGAAATAGAATCAGGGTCGCCCCGCGATGCCTGGTGGAAAGGAACTAAAATGTGCCGCATTATCGTTCTGGCTAATTATGGCAAAAACAATACTGATGCGGCATTACAGTTTAAGAACATAAAACTTGAACAATTGGAGGATACAAAATAATGCCCCACATAAATGAGTAAACAAGTTTAAATCTAAAAAGTAGAAACCCAAAAAGGAGAACCAAACCATGAAAAAACAAACCGGCAAAAAAGTCATAACATGTTGGCAGTCAAGCACTTTCACCCTTATCGAACTCCTCGTTGTTGTCGCGATAATCGCGATTTTAGCCAGCATGTTGCTACCCGCTTTGAACAAAGCCAGAGCAACCGCCAGAAACTCTAATTGCTTATCCAATCTTAAACAAATAAATGCGGCGAACAATTTGTACTTCAATGATTTCAGCGATTATTTTGTGCCATATAACCAGCTTTCCGGCGTTTATCCTGGGTATTGGAATTATGTCTTCCATAAGGCAAATTATCAGTCCAGCGTAAAAGTATGGAACTGTCCACAGGCGTATCAAGATTTTGAACCGCGCTGGATGACAGGCTCCGACTCCATTATTTATGGAGCGACAAAAAGTGACGCTACTCTGCGTTATAACTTTTTTTATAGCAGTTATGGCTACAATATGGATTATTTCGGAACGAAGCAAACTGATGGCGCAAGTGACGGCAACAACACGCCTAAAATAAATCAGGTAAAAGTACCGAGCAAAAAAATAGTCTTTGCCGACAGTAAATATTATGGGGTACCCCGTCCGATTTGTGGAATAGAAATTAGTCCTGTTTCCACCTACGGTCTTGACGCCCGTCACCCACAAAAAAGCACCAACGTCGGCTGGGCCGATGGACATGTTTCCAATGTAAAAGATTCCAAGCGCAAGTTGTTGTCAACCGACGGAACAACCAATTCATATTGGAAGCCGAGCAAAGACACACAATATATGAAATCTCTGGACTAAGGAAATTTATTTAAAATGACGACAGAACTGGAAAGCGGACATTCCGCACATATGCAGAAAGCCGACAATCTCGGTATTCTGCCAAAAGTCAACAGACCGCTGAAAATAGTTTTTCTCGGCGCGGGCAGTGCTTTCTTCCGGGCATTATTCACGGATGTGATGAGCATTCCGGGCGCTGAAACTGGCGAGATGGCCTTAGTTGACATTAATGCGCCGCGACTGGCGCTGGCCGGACAACTCGGGGAAAAATTAATCAGCCTGGCAGAAAGGCCCGGCTGGAAAATTTCCCTGCATACCGACCGGTTGCCAGCCCTGGAAGGCGCTGACTACATTATCAATTGCATTGAAGTCAGTGGCACCGCCTGTGTCAAATTAGACAATGACATACCACTGGAATACGGCATCGACCAGTGCATCGGCGACACCATCGGGCCGGGTGGACTGTTCAAAGCATTACGCACCGCTCCAACCTGGCTGAAAGTTCTGGCGGATGTGGAACGTATCTGTCCGCAAGCCTGGGTGCTGAATTACACTAATCCGATGAGCATTCTATGTCTGGCAGCGGCAAAATCTTCCAAAGCTAAAGTCATCGGCCTCTGTCATAGCGTTCAACACTCATCACATCAACTCGCGGAATACCTTGGCGCACCTTATCATGAGTTGAAATGGCGTTGCGCCGGCATCAACCACATGGCATGGTTTACCGAACTGACTCATCGCGGCCATGATATGTACCCGGTACTAAAACAGAAAGTTGAAGATGACGCAGAACTCCTCGCCAAAGATCCGGTACGTTTTGACGCAATGAAATATTTTGACTATTTCGTTACTGAATCAAGCGGTCACTTCAGCGAATACTTGCCATACTATCGCAAACGTCAGGAATTAATTACTCAACATTGCGGCGCCAGATACAACGGTGAAAGCGGTTTTTATGCCAACGGCTGGCCACAATGGCGACAAGACAATGACAACTTGCGTCGAAAATATCTCAGTGGAGAAGAGCCGCTGGACATGTCCCGTTCCTGGGAATATGCCAGCTTCATTATCGAAGCCATAGAAACTAATTCTCCGGTAAAAATCTACGCTACGGTAATGAATAACGGGCTAATCTCCAACCTTCCGTACGACAATGTAGTTGAAGTTCCGTGTATCGTGGACAGCAATGGCATTGCCCCGATTCACTTCGGATACCTTCCTGCCCAATGCGCCGCGCTCTGTTGCACGAACCTGCACATGATAGGCCTGGCGGCAGAAGCCTGTATCAACCGTTCCAAAGATATGGCATTCAAATCACTGTTGCTCGATCCGTTGTCTGCGGCGGTATGCTCTCCCAAAGAAATCAAAGCAATGACCGACAAACTGTTCGAAGCTGAAAAAGATTTTCTGCCGATGTACAAATAACCCGAACGCATTTTCAGCCCTGCCGGTTAAGGCAGGGCTGAATGGTTTAGTTTTGCTTGAAAGTCAGGCCGGATTTATCTTTATCGACCTGCAATGTGCTGCCTTCGGCGATATCGCCGGCGATAATCATTCTGGAGACCGGAGTTTCCAGTTCGCGGACAATAGCGCGTTTCAACGGTCTGGCGCCGAAAACCGGATCATAGCCGAGGTCAGCCAGATATTGTTTGGCGGCATCGGATATTTCAAATGAAATTTCATGCTGCCGCAAACGTTCAACAAACCGTTTCAGTTGAATATCAACGATTTCCAGAATATGTTTTTTGTCCAGCGTATGAAAGATCAAGGTTTCATCAACGCGGTTCAGGAATTCCGGACGAAAATGTTGCCGGAGCAGTTCCATCAACTCATTTTTGATTTCACTCGTATTCCCTTTATGCTGCAATATCAAATCGCTGCCGATATTGCTGGTCATGATGATGATGGTATTTTTGAAATTAACCGTCCGCCCGTGCGAATCGGTAATAATTCCGTCTTCCAATATCTGCAAAAAGATATTGAACACATCATGATGAGCTTTTTCAATTTCATCAAACAGAATAACCGAATACGGCCTTCTGCGCACCGCTTCACTCAACTGTCCGCCTTCGTCATAACCGACATATCCCGGAGGCGCGCCTACCAGCCGCGAAACGCTATGTTTCTCCATGTATTCCGACATGTCAATCCGAATCATCGCGCGTTCATCATCGAACAGATTCTGCGCCAATGCTCTGGCCAGTTCGGTTTTTCCGACACCAGTCGGACCGAGAAAAATGAAAGACGCAATCGGGCGGTTCGGATCTTTCAACCCGGCCCGGGCGCGCAATACAGAATCCGCCACGGCAATCACCGCTTCATCCTGACCGACCACGCGTTCATGCAAATGGTCGCCCAACGCCAGCAGCTTGAGTTTTTCGCTCTGAATCAGTTTACTGACGGGAATGTGCGTCCAGCGGCTGACAATGGAAGCAATATCCTCTTCGTCAACTTCTTCTTTCAATAACCGGCTGGCGCTGCTTTCTTTCAATTTCAGTTCAGCGTCTTTAATCTGTTTTTCGATTCCCGGCAGCACGCCGTGCCGCAATTCAGCGGCTTTTCCCAGGTTATAATCGCGCTCAGCGCGTTCAAGATTCTGCCGCGCCAAATCGAGTGATTCCCGCAATGTGCAAAGTTCAGCAATGGATTTTTTCTCATTATCCCACCGGGCTTTAAGTTCAGAGCTCTTGCTTTTCAGTTCGGCAAGCTCTTCTTCAAGATCATCCTGCCGTTTTTTCGCGGCGCTGTCTTTCTCTTTTTTCAAACCAGCGATTTCAATTTCCAATTGCATTGCCCGCCGGTCTATTTCGTCAATTTCCACCGGACAACTGTCTATTTCCGTGCGCAATCCGGCTGCGGCTTCATCAATCAGGTCGATGGCTTTGTCCGGCAGAAAACGGTCGGCAATGTATTTATCCGACAAAACCGCCGCCGCCACCAGCGCACTGTCTTTCAACTTTATGCCGTGATGAATTTCGTAACGTTCTTTCAAGCCGCGCAAAATTGAAACGGTATCTTCAACTGAAGGCTGTTCAACCAACACGGACTGAAAACGACGTTCCAGAGCCGCGTCTTTTTCAATATATTTGCGGTACTCGTCGAGCGTTGTCGCGCCAATGCAGTGCAATTCGCCACGCGCCAACATCGGTTTTAACAGATTACCGGCGTCCATCGCGCCTTCAGCGGCTCCCGCGCCGACAACCGTATGCAATTCGTCGATAAACAGAATCACATTCCCCGCCGCCGCTGAAACTTCCTTCAACACCGCTTTGAGACGTTCTTCAAATTCTCCACGGTATTTGGCTCCGGCAATCAGTGCGCCCATATCCAGCGCCACCAACCGCCTGCCCTTCAAACCTTCCGGAACGTCGCCGCGAACAATCCGTCGCGCCAAACCTTCAACAATCGCGGTTTTTCCGACGCCCGGCTCACCGATGAGCACCGGGTTATTTTTAGTTCTTCTCGACAAAATCTGAATCACCCGCCGGATTTCCTCATCCCGGCCGATAACCGGATCGAGTTTGTCCTGCGAAGCCAGCAGCGTCAAGTCGCGACCATATTTTTCCAAAGCCTCAAATGTTGACTCCGGATCTTCCGAAGTAACGCGCTGATTGCCTCTGACCGCCTGTAATGCTTTGAGCATATTTTCCGGATTGATTCCGCAGGAAGCGAGAATTTCAGCGCATGGCCCGCCGCTTTCCAGCAACCCCATAAACAAATGTTCAACGCTGATATACTCGTCTTTCATGTTCTCCGCTTTTTTCCCGGCATTCAACAACAACTGGCTGAATTCACGGGAATTGTAAACCTGTCCCGCGCCGGAACCGGAAACCGATGGAATGGCAGACAAAGCCTTTTCCACTTTTGACTTCAACGCCCCCTGCTCCACGCCAATTTTACTTAACAATGACGGAATTAAGCCGTCCTGCTGATTCAACAGCGCATGCAGAATATGCAACGGGCGAATCTCCTGATGTCCACGTTCGACCGCCTCATTATGCGCGGCCATTAATACTTCTTTCGAACGATTGGTGAATTTTTCATTACTCATATTAATTTCCCTCCAAGTCCGGATTACGGACTGTTAACCGCCCTGAATCCACGCTGGAACTCAAAACGGAATATGATTTACTTGTTTATGTAAATAGCAGGAAGCCTGCCAGAAATCATTCGCTCTCAAATTATACAACTATTAATATATATTTTAACCTGCGTCCGCATAAAAACAAGCCCCTGAAAAATCAGGGGCTTGTTTCCAGTTCAACCAGTCACGAATTATCCGCCGGTTTCAATTTTGACTTTATGCACTTTGGCGGAATCCGCCTTCGGCAAAATTAACTCCAGAATGCCATCTTTGACTTTCGCGGTAATTTTGGTCAACTCAATTTCACCGGAAATCTGAAAATTGCGTTTATACCTGACCGGCCTGCCATCCCTGATAATGTCAGTGTCAGCAACAATTTTCAGGATGCGTTCCTCCACATCGACCGCGAGCTTATCCGGACTGGCTCCGGGAACGTCAAGCAACACCTTAATCCCGTGATGGTTTTCGATTACGTCCGATGGCGGCGCATAATCAATATATTCAATAGTTTCAGGAGTTTGCAAGTGTGTGTTTTCAGTCATGATAAAATCCTCCTTATTTTTATTTTTACTGGATAACCTTGATTGAACGCGGTTTTTCCAACTCTTCTTTCGGCAGCACAATTTCAAGCATTCCATTGGTATAAGACGCTTTCGTTTTAGCGCTCTTTACTTTCGAAGGAAGCTTAATAGTTTCCTCAAAAGCGCCGAATGAACGTTCACGATGAATATATTTTTCATCTTTTTCCAACGCCGGCTCAATGCGTTCGCCTCGCACCGTAAGGAAGTCGCTCACAACTTCAACATCCAGCTTCGAAGCATCATAACCAGGCAACGACATTTTGACAATCACGTCCTTTTCCTGGTCATCGACCGTAATTTTCGGGTAATTCGCCCGGTAACGACTGAGGCCTGCGTTAAAATTATCGAACAACCCCCAGAATTCCTTCTGCAAGTCGTTCACGTTCCGCCACGGGGTCAACAACCCCCAGTTGTCATTAATCCTTGCTAACATATTTACCTCCTTGGTCCGGCTTCATGCCGAATCCTTTATTTTGGTTTCTGATTGTAATTTAGCAAAAGCCATGCCAACTCTTTTTTGCGCATGCAACAACTTTTATATTTTATTTATATCATCGTAAAATCAGTTTCAAAAAAACATTTAGCGCCAAAAAGACACACAAATAAAAATCTAAAAACTGCGCCAACATGGCACACTGCGGAACAAATTGGAAAATCTTCCAGCAGGAGTTATATTTAGAGGTATTTTTTATTACAAAACAGTTATCATTACGTTAAGGAAATCATGCAGATAATAGCGGGCACAGCAAGAAGCATAATATTGACCGTTCCGAAAGGTCTGGCGGTGAGGCCGACTTCGGTCCGCGCCAGAAAGGCATTATTCGACAGCCTCGGCAGCCTTTCCGGGCTGAAAGTCGTGGATTTTTTTGCCGGTTCCGGAGCGCTCGGTCTGGAAGCCGCTAGCCGCGGAGCTTCAGAAGTGGCGTTCGTTGAAAACGCCCGTCTGCACTGCCAGGTGATTGAAGGAAACATCGCCAAAGTCATCAAAGCCGGAGCGTCGGAAAGTTTAAAAGTTACCTGTTCCAATGTCGCAGGCTGTTTTTTCCCGGCGCTGATGAAAAATCCGGATATAATTTTTGCCGA
>JBAYVM010000155.1:0-6915 GCA_041674645.1 Victivallaceae bacterium
AAAAAATGAAAATGAAGTGGCTTCCGTCACCGGATAAAAATGTCATCGGTTATTATGTTTACGGAGCAGATTTCATTGATGCGCCTTACACCCGATTAACCGAAAAACCGATTACGGCCACAAAATATATAGTTTCTGAAGTAAAACCCAATCAGATATTTATGGTAAAAGCTGTTGCCTTGCAAAAAAGCGCCAGCGGCAGTTATTTCAATTCAAGTCAGGGAATTTTTATCCCTCAGCCATTTGAAGGTCTTAACTATTACGCGCCGGAAACCAACGGCAAAAAACTTTCTGTGTTGGAAGACGTTCCCACAGAAATAGACCTTCCGCAAGTAACAGGAACTGATGGCGTACAATTGTGGAGCGTGTCTCTGCCGCCAGAACACGGAACATTGACCAAAAACGACGCGGAAAAATATGTTTATGCGCCTGCCAGTGACTACGCAGGCAAAGACCGGTTCGCACTGGTGGCCTGGGACGGAATGGCAGACTCTTCCCCCGCTGAATATGCCGTGGATGTTCTCCAGGTGCCGGACAACCCGCGACCGGTAAACCAAACAATCTGCCTGACTGATAACGCTCCGGTAAAAGTTACGTTAGCCGCCACTGATCCAGATGAACCGGCGCAAAAACTGACATATAAAATGACCAAACTACCCAACTACGGAAGACTTTCCGGAACTCCGCCAGCAATGGTTTATTATCCGCAAGCTGAACTGAAAGATGTGGATGAGTTTCAGTTTTCCGCAAATGACGGCGCATTGGAAAGTAATCCGGGAACAATAAAAATAATCCCGCCTTTCACTTGCGCAAAATCATCCGAACCAAAAATTATCGACGGCAAACTTGACGACTGGAAAGTTCTGCCAATTATCTGCAACGAACCGGAACTCTTCCGCCTCATGGGCAAAAAAGCCTGGAAAGGCCCCGCAGATTGCAGTTTCGCCATCGGCGTTGCCTATGATGACAAATATCTCTATATTGCCGTGGAAGTGATTGATGACCAGTGCAGCGCCGTTAAAGATAAGAATCCATGGGATCAGGATGGAATTGAAATCCGCCTGGATGCCAGATCGACCAACCTGCGCTCCGCCAACACCGGAAAAAATGATATGAAAGCTTTCCTGCGGCTGGCATTAAGCCCTTCCGCATCCGCCAGTGCCCCATGGTTGTACAAGGCGACCAAAGACTTACCGGCAGGAACCAAATACGCCTGCGTCTCCAATCTCAAAGGATTCAATGCCGAAATTGCCATTCCATTAGCCTACCTCAATAAACAGGCCGGGAAAGAATGGGATGGCTTCCGGTTAAACGTCACCGTCAACGACCAGGATGCAGACAAACAAGTGCAACTCTGCTGGAAACCGGACTGGCGAGCTCCGGAATCTTATCCAGGCTCAGGTTCTTTCATACGCCAACAGCCGCCCAAACCTAAAAAACTACCGGCAATTCCGCCAGCAGTGAAAAAGGCCGCGCCAGTTGTAGCGGTGACCAAACCAGCCGCGCCTGCGACAGCAACGACTAAACCGGCGGCTCCGGCTCATTAACCTGACGCGGCGTCAACTTTCTCTTTAAAAAGTTGACATTCCTGCTTGCATTTTCGGAAAAAACCCTTATCTTCTGTACTTCATAATGGGGCATTAGCTCAGTTGGCTAGAGTACCACGCTGGCAGTGTGGGTGTCATCGGTTCGAATCCGATATGCTCCACCATTTTTTTATTTTCCATCTCAAACTCAGAACCTGTAATTTATTACCCACCTAATCTATTGTCGGCTACTTATCGGAAGTTTTGCTCATGTTTGTCTGCCTCATCCGGCGACGAGGCTTTGGCAGTTGTTGTTGAAAAAACAGTCATTTGAAAGACTGCGGGAAGTATTATCCAATGTCGTTCATAAGTGATTATCTTCTGAACTCCTGACATAGCTTCACCGCCTCAAAAGTCATAAGTTGTTTATTATCAACATGCACATTTTTAGTCTGCGAAAATCTGGTTAGCTTCATTAAAAATTACCCATTAACCAGAGATTATTATTGAAGCAGGAGCTCGGGTTTAATTGGAAGTCGGCTTTTTCTTGATTTTTAACTTTCTTTCTTCCTGCGCAAAGCATTCCTGTGAGCCTGCGAACGTTCCTGACGGAAGCGTATAAGTTGTGGCATGATACTAAAAACGGTATTCAGCTGGACACCTTTACTGAGCTCTGATTAATACTTTCTGGACTGAGCCATTACATCAGAATTTTTTGACTTTGTATTGCCGCTGTACAATTTTTTATTTATTGTTGAGTTGTTATTCAAAAAATGAATAAATGTTCATTCTGCTGTGCGAACTGACTTGACTTTTATTTTTTCAGAAGTATTCTAACTCTTGAATTAAGATTCACAAAATGAATCACTTTAAAAAGGAGGCTTCATGAGCAAGATATTGAAGAAGAAACAAAAACAAGTTAGCCGTAAACAGCAGGATACGCAAAAACGTCAGGCGGATATTATTGTCATTGCCGAAGAGATTTTCCAGGAAAGCGGTTTTGCCGCCGCCAAGGCGGAGGAAATAGCCCAGAAAGCCAATATTTCTGTCGGAACAATATATAATACATTCGGCAGCAAAGAAAAACTCTTTGCCGGGGTGCTTGAGAAAATAGGTAATGATTTGGTGGAACAGATAGATTCCATCAATAAAAAGTACGACCCGGCTAAAGCGCTTGAAAAAATTATCGCTTTACGGCTGTCTGAATACCGTCGGCATGGCTTGTTTCTGATGACGTTTTCGGTAGGGTATGTCAATAAGGACAACTTGAGTTCAAGCAGCATGCTCGATTGTCCGCGCGACATTTATTATAAATATATCGACCGCATATCCAAAATGATTGAGCGAGGTATCTGTCTCGGGGTTTTTGAACCGGTCAATTCACTTGCCGCAGCAATCAGCTTTGAAGGAATATTGAATTCTTTCGTTAATTACTGGATTGACCCCAATAGCCCGAAGCAGTCCGGCGGAGGTCTGAATGAGATAAAGAAAGCGGTAATGGAGGTGCTGCGACTGCGGCGACAGGATGTTTCATCCTCAAACGGGGAGCTGCAACCGCAGGCGCCGGGGCGTGAAGTGTTTATTACTAAATATGACTATCTGCGTCTGAAAGAGCTGATAGACGTGGCGCAAATGTTTGATTCTGGAAAACATGAAAGCGCTTTTAAACTTTTGACTCAAGCGCTTAACAGCAGCAAGATAGTCAATTCGGAAGAAGTGCCGAATGATGTGATTACAATGAACTCAAAATTGTGCCTGATTAATCCGGCAACAGAGGACAAACGTATTGTCAGGCTGGTGTTTCCATCAGACATTTCGACTTCTGATGATGCGGTGTCAGTGCTTACCCCTTTGGGGACGGTACTTCTGGGGCAGTGGAAAGGCGGCAATATCGAATTTGAACAGGATGGTAAAGTTCAAAAGTATGCAATATGTGATATTCTCTATCAGCCGGAATCGGCCGGAGATTTTCATCTGTAAAAATAATTCAGGAGAGTCAGAAATGAGTGAAAAAGTTATCAGCAAAAGCGACTTTGAAAAAATCAACCGTGTACTTCAGGATATGCTTTATTCAAATTCAAGCAGCATGATGTTTGACATGCTCGAAGAATTCTCAGATACCCTGGCGGATGCCAAACAAGTCCAGGATGAAAAGCTGCATGAGGATATCGTAGCACTGAACTCATGTGTTGAGTTGATGGACGTGAACAATAATGAGGTAATGCTTAAAACAATCGTCCTGCCTCCGGCGGATTTTGATTCGCAGGAATTGTCAGTACTTTCTCCAATAGGAATGTCGGTTATCGGCGTGAAGACCGGAGAAATAATTGATTGTAAAGTCCCGGCAGGTGTCAGACGTATAAAAGTACAGAATATTCTTGATACAGCAAAAGTCGAGTTTGCGTAGTGGAGACGTAGCCTTGAAAAGCATTTTGATTATCTCGCGAAACGGAAATTTCAGCAAGTGGTCAAAACAGCATGATTTTCTTGCCAATGACATGAAATCTTACGAATTTTATGTTCTTGGACAGATGAGAGGCATTGACGACAGTTTGCTGCAGCAGAATAATATTCATTTTTGCAATGTTCCGTCGGAAAATATGACCAGAGAACTGAAAACGCTGCTGGTCTTGAAAAAGATTGATTTTGTCGTAATTGACTATAATGAAGATTACCGGGAAATGCAGCGCTGGTTTAATGTTTTGAGAGACGACATTCCGGCCGTTGTGGTGAAGTTAAACCGCTTGCCGTCAGCGAACAGAATCCTGATTCCTGTATGCGGCGGTAACAACGTAACGCAGTTGCTATGGTTTGTTCATCTGGTGGCGGACAATCTGGAATTGCCCGTTCATCTGCTACATATCAGAACCAGTCCGAAAAAAACTGACACCAATCAGCTCTTCAATGATATTATTGCGCGGAGCTATGGAATATGTTCTTGCGAAGAGATTGTCGCTTTCAGTATTGCGGACGGCATTCTGAACAGAATCATGAATAACGATATTATTATCATGGGCGCGCCTAATTACTGGCAGCTTACCACGCAGTTCCGGTATTCGATTCCGCATAACGTGTTCCACACTGAGCATGATGCAATGATGCTGATTGCTCCACGTCCGGCGAAAATACGAATTCGCGACGTCATGTGGCACGAGCTGATTAAGCTCGACTTGAAAGCGACTGACAAGGAGTCTGCAATTGTGCAGATGGTCGAACTGCTTATCAGGGCAAACCAGATTACTGAAGAACAACGGCAGGATGTGCTGGAACGGCTGTTCGAGCGTGAACGAAAATGTACGACCGGAGTTGGTGAAGATACTGCATTTCCGCACGTGACGCTGCCCGGTGGGTCAAGAGTAATCTGTTGCATGGGAATATGTCCTGACGGCGTAGCTTTTGGGCCGGGCGACGAAAAGAATGTCAAGTTCATCTTCCTGATGCTGAGTTCACGGGAAGACTATACCGACTATCTTGAAATTATGGCTCAGATTGCCAGAAATATGATTGATGAAAATCAGAGAAACAGGTTGTTGAAGGCCGCTTCCTCGTGGGACGTGCTGGAAATCATGCAGCCTCTGAGCGAGCACACGTGAACCTGCCGGCGCTTGATATCATAAGGTTACCGATTGATAACGGCCTTACTCGTCCAGGTTTGAGTAATGATTTTTTATAAAGGTCGCGTAGAAGGCGTATTATCCTAAAAAAAACAGTCGAGTCAGTGTACTGTGGATGTGTTGTGATTTTGATTGCCGCATTAATAATCGCCACAACAGTGACCTGAAAGTTAAAAATAGCAGCAATGACCGCCTCAGAAGAAGAACACGCATTTTCGCTGGTTCAAAGAAAATAACTTTCAGTTGTTTTTTGGATTATCCATTCTCAGCCGCTCTCCAGCTAATAACCTAAGGGAATAGACTTGAAAAAGGAGTCGAGCTGCTAAAGACAACTTTCACTAATTGTTATCGATGGCTTGCAAGTCGCATTTCACAAAAGGAAACCTTACTCAACTATTTTGGCCGAGTCCTTGAAATTAATAAATTTTACGTCATTAATTTCCGGGGTAAGTTCGCCACTATAGACTACAAAGCCATCTGTAAATTTTGGAGAGAGCTTCCGCAGTTTGATAACATTGGAAGCAAATTCTTTGTTCCACGTCATTCCGCCCTTTATTTCCACCGGTATCAGTTGTTCATGAGATTTCCGAAATAATAGATCAACCTCAGTTCCTCCGGAATCCCGAAAGAAATAAAGTTCCGGATCGAGCCCCGCGTTGAGGCGGTTTTTCAGAGCTTCAACCACGACCATATTCTCAAACAAGCCACCGAACAAAGGGTCGCGCGCAACTTGATCTGGATTGTGAATTCCCAGAAGCCAGGTTACCAAGCCGACTTCAGTGAAATATAGTTTCTGGTTTTTAATCAGACGCTTACCAAAATTTTCGAAGTAACAAGGCAACCGAAAAATGATATAACTAGCCTCCAGAACGGAAAGCCATTCTGCAATTGTGGTTGAAGATACCCCAACGTCATTTGCCAGCGAACTCTGGTTCACGAGTTGCCCTGTGCGTCCAGCAAGCAATTTGATGAATGTTTCAAAAGCTGAAATATTTTTGATGTTAATCATCTGCCGAACATCTTTATCAATGTAGGTTGCGAAATAATCACTGTAGAGCGTCTGCGGCTCTAATGGATTGTTATATGCGCGCGGCATGAATCCTTTAAAAAGATACTCATCACGTTCCATTTTTATTCCAGATTCAGCCAGTTCACGGATGGAAAGCGGTAATAAGCGCAACAACCCTGTACGTCCGGCAAGCGATTGAGAAACGCCTGCGTTGAGTTGTGGCTGATGACTGCCAGTCAGTAAATATTGTCCATTTTTGTCATGTTCATCGACTATAACCTGAATATAACTTAAAAGTTGCGGAACACGCTGGATTTCATCAATAATAACCGGCGCCGGATAAGATTTTAAAAAAGCATTCGCATCGGCTTCGGCCATCTGTCGAATATCTGGTCTTTCAAGGCTTACATAATTGAAATTTGGAAAAGTAGCTCTGGCCAGAGTGGTTTTGCCTGACTGACGTGGTCCCGTGATGGTGACTACGGGATAACTTTCCCAAAGTCGAAGAAGTTGTGCCTGGATTGTACGATTTATCATTGACTTGTCCTTATTATTCACAGTGTCTAACGATAATATAAAACATTCTTTGCGGATTTCAAGTGCAACTTGAGATTTGCAAAAAAACCAATTTCTAAACCATATGCGTCAAAGACATTGCTGGTCTATCAAAAGAGCCAAAAGTAATATTTTTCAGGAAGAAACCATCCAGTATAAAAAAAGAAAATTGAACTGAATTCTGATTTGTCCTGACTCCTGATTTGTCAGT
>JBAYVM010000156.1:0-6909 GCA_041674645.1 Victivallaceae bacterium
TCCTGTAAAATTGGTCGATGCCTGGAGAGACTGGTCTTTATGCGAACGCAAAAGCGGCCATTCAATTAGACACTTTTACTGCGCTCTGGAAGGCAGCATTTGACTGCGGTTCCCGCAGTTTTATCAAATAAGAAACGAAAGATAAAAGTAAAAAGATAAAAGTTTCAGGTTTCAAGAGAATAAATTAAAATTCAGTTCAATTTCATTTTTATGCTGGATTATTTCTTCTGAACTTAACCGGCTTCGCCGGGACTTCTAATACAATTCTTTAACCACTAATAATCACTAATTTAACACTAATGAAGAGCGCTGACGATTTATTTTACGCTGTAAAATTAAACCCTCACCATAAATCTTGTTAGTGTTCCTATTAGTGTGAGTTAGTGGTTAAGTCTTTCTTTTCTCCGCGTTACTCGCGCCTCCACGTGAGACGGGCTTTATTCCCTTATTTCAGTTAAATTAAATTACCGTAAAATATTACACCTCATTTATCAAAAAAACGTTTATGACAGAAATTTACTTGATGCGTCCTGGCGCAACATATATATTGCTCTATAAAATAAAAAATATTACCATTCATAAACAGAGTTATGAAAAAATTAAAGGATAATCTTATGGAAAGCTGTATTTTTTGCAAAATCGTTGCCGGTGAACTGCCAGCGACCAAAGTGTATGAAGATGAACTGATTCTGGCATTCATGGACATCGCGCCGATTAATTTCGGGCACATCGTTGTGATTCCCAAAGAACACCATAATGGCGCATCAACCATACCGGAAAACATCGCCGGTAGAATGTTCCGGGTCGGTGCCCGGCTCGGAGTTGCCATAAAACGGGCGCTGGATTATGACGGATTCAATCTCCATCTGGCCGAAGGCACCTGCGCCGGACAAGTGGTGATGCATGCGCACTTGCATGTCATCCCGCGTGGCGCGGAAGACGGTTTCCACTGGAACTGGCGGCAGAAAAAATATGATACTGCGGAAATGCGCGATGAAATCGCCGCCAAAGTGAAAGCAAAACTGAACCTGACCGGCTCCACCGAGACTTCTAATACAATAAATTAACCACTAACGAAGAGGGATTAAGGGTTAAGGGTTAAGGGTTAAGGGTTAAGGAAAAACAGTGCTGACGATTTATAACCATGTAACGTAGGCATCCCTGCCTGCGATTAATCAGGAATGCAGGGAAAGAAAAAATACAAAGCGGCACAGAGACACCGCACTCCAAAGATGCTCAGCATCAAAAGTCCGCACGCCGGACAACGTTTCCTGTCGCCGGTTTAAGGCTAAACCTGGCGCTACTTCCTCCTCGCAGAGCGAGGAGGCTACACTAACTTTTTCGTGTATTTTTGTGCCTTGCGTGGTAAAACGCTCTGCCCCTATTCATTCCCTGCATAAGCTTTTTAAAAATTAACAATCCGTGCTGACAATTTAATTTTACAGCGTAAAATAAATCGTCAGCACTTTTCGTTAGTGTTCCCGTTAGTGTAGGTTAGTGGTTAAAAAAATCTTCTGCGCTCCGCTTAATCGTGCCTTTCAGGCGTACTTAATTCGCTCATTGCTCCTCGACTGCGTCGATTCCTAAACTCGCGGGCTCGCGCTGCGAGCCTATTTTTCTTGTTTGCCAACTTCCGCACTTTAGAACTTCTTCCACTTTCTCATTTTCCCCCTTCCTGCCTTATCTCTGGCAGGAAGTTTCTGCGTTACATTAAAATTATCCCGCTATTTGTAGATTTTGTATTTTTCAGCGCGTGCGCTGAAATCGTTGAGCTCTCTCTGCCAGGTGGCAACAATGGATTTGTAATCACGGCCCGCCTGGATCATTTTTCTGACAGAATCGGTTCCCATGGCCTTGTCGAACTGGGCGTTGCGGTCAGAACGCCATTTGAATTGCGGATAGTTTTTCTGGAGATAACAGAGAATGGCGACTGTCGTAGTGGTGGGCTTGAATTTTGCCGGGTCAATAATGTGAATTTGCACGCCGTTGATGACTTCTTCTTTGAACAATCCGAAATACGATTTGTAATGTATCGGGCGGAAACGAATTCCGCCAAGGTTCAGCGAGTTCATGTATTTCGCCATGTGGTCGGCGTTAATCCACGGCGCGGCGATAGTTTGAAACGGCAGCGTGTAACCGACGCCCATATTGATCGTGCCGAGCGTGCCGATTACGCCCGTTACCGAATAGCCGCATGCGGACTGCGCGGAAGGAATTTGCGGCGACGTCGGCACCCACGGCAAACCGGTTTCCTCCCAACTCATTCCGCGCCGGTAGTTGAGCATGGGAACAATATAAAGCTTGCAGTTGATTTTTTCTTCACGGTTGAGATAGCGCGCCAGTTCGCCAACGGTAAGCCCGTAGTTGAACGGAATCGGATAGAGGCCGATGAACGAGCGATATTTGTTCTGCATTATCGGGCCGTCCATTTCAACTGCGCCCGCCGGGTTCGGCACATCCATAACGATAACCGTTTTACCGGCGGCGGCGGCGGCGCTCATGCATTCCGCCAGATGCCAGATGAAAGTATAAGAACGGCAGCCGATGTCCTGTATATTGTAAATCAACACGTCAAATTTGCTCAGTGCTTCCGGAGTCGGTCTATGATCTTTCCCGCCGTAAAGCGTGTAGATTGGCAATCCGGTCTGCGGATCTCTATTGCCGGAAAAATTTTTCCCCGCTTCGACATCGCCGCGAATACCGTGTTCCGGCGCCAGCAGCGCGGTCAGGTTAATCCGCGGGTCGGCTTTGAGCAAATCGGCCGTCGCCTGGAGATTGCCGTTGACTCCAGTCGGGTTGGTGACCAATCCCACGCGTTTTCCTTTCACCAATCCGGTATATTTGGACAGAAAGATTTCAATTCCAGTGTAAACTCTGCCATAAGAAGCGATACAAATGAAAAACACAAACAAGGCGGCAAACGTCCGGGTACGCTCAAAAAACATAAAACTCTCCAGTTAACTGAGATTAATATTAAAAAATCATTGAAAAATCTATATTGTTTTCTTGAAGAATGCCAGTTGTGCAGTTATTTTATCTGCTCTTTTTTATGAAAAGAACAGTTGCAGGCCCCATATAGTATGCTTGACACCTGAAACTGTAAAAAAAAACATTTTAACAAAAAAAGGAAGGGATAAAATGCCAACAGCAAGTCGAGCCAAGCACAAACTTTGTAGGCGGGTAGGTCATTGTATCTGGGACAACCCGAAGTGCCCGAGCGTAAAACGTCCTTATCCGGCTGGCCAGCACGGCAAGACCGGGCGTAAAGGTAAACTCTCCAACTATGGCGAGTTGCTCCAGGAAAAGCAGAAACTGCGCGGTCATTACGGCGTTTCTGAAAAACAATTGCAGATTGCTTACCGCAATGCGAAAATGGGTCTCGGACAAGCTCACGAAAAGCTGTTCAGAGCGTTGGAACAGCGTTTGGACGCCCTCCTGTTCCGCAGCGGATTCGCACCTTCGATTTTCGCGGCCAAGCAGTTCGTAAACCACGGACACATTTTGGTTGACGGCAAGAAAGTTGACCGTTCATCATTTAAAGTAAAAGAAAGTCAGGTTATTTCAATCAATGCTGAAAAATCTCCTTCAGTTGCCGAAATTGCCAAAAAAGGCAATGCGACAATTCCAGGTTACCTGGAAGTTGACAGAGAAGCGTTGAAAATAACTCTGGCGCGTGTTCCGGAAATCACTGAGATTCCGGTAAACGTGCAGATTATGAGCGTAATCGAATATTACGCGCGCTAATTTCCGGTTTTTGGATATTTCACCCCGGTTCCCTTGTGGAATCGGGGTTTTTTATTATATGCAAATGCGGGTTGAAAGTAACCGGTTCAGAGGTTAATTTTTTAGACGATAGGTCAAAGGGGGTCAGGAGACAGGGTTCGAAAAGTGAAAAGGGAAAAGTGAAAAGTGAAAAGTGGGAAGTGGGAAGTGGGAAGTGGAAAGTGGGAAACGGGGAAGTTCTAAAGTTCGGAAGAGCTAAAGTTCTAAAATGCAAAAGTGGGAAGGGGAAAGTGGAAAGTGGAAAGTGAAAAGGGAAAAGTGGGAAGTGGGAAGTGGGAAGAGTTAAGTGTTAGGTGTTAATGGTTAAGGCCGAAGTCCCGCGATTGCGGGCGTTTTGGTGTAGTGGCCTCGCTCTGCGAGGCGATTTTACCGTGAAAGACGCGGCTCGGCATACTGAATATCCAACGTTACACGCTTTAAGCCCTTTCACTGAAAGGTCGTTCGAAGACTCAATCTTAACTATTGAACAAGGAATTGCCAACAGAAGAATGGAAAAATTCAAGATGAAGCAAGTATTAAGACTGGAGTCCCGCGATTGCGGGATTCGTCGAAACCGTTTTGGTGTAGTGGCCTCGCTCTGCGAGGCAGTTTCCCGAATAAGGGTTTCGCTCCGTCGAAACCTCTTAGTAGCGCCAGGTTTATCCTTAAACCGGCGATAGTATCACGCGGCTTACCCGCCGGGTGGACGCGGAGAACGCAATGTGAAGTGTTCAAGTTGAAAGTTAAGACTGGAGTTCTGCGATTGCGGGCATTTTGGTGTAGTGGCCTCGCTCTGCGAGGCTGTTTCCCGAATAAGGGTTTCGCTCCGTCGAAACCGTTTGGTGTAGTGGCCTCGCTCTGCGAGGCAGTTTCCCGAATAGTGGAGTTTAAAATGAACGTTTGACTGCGGTATTCGCAGTTTTATCAAATAAGCAATGAAAGACAAAAGGTGGAGGCAAAAATGCAATTGGTGTCGGATCAGATAAAAGGCTATCTTGAAAATTCATCCTGGATTAGAAGAATGTTTGAAACCGGGATTGAGATGAAAAAACAGTTTGGCAATAACAATGTCTTTGATTTCAGCCTGGGCAATCCCGATTTGCCGCCGCCGGTGGAAGTAAAAAAAGCGCTGGAAGATATTGCGGCGGATATTTCCAAGCCGTTCGCGCTGGGTTACATGCCGAATGCCGGTTATCCGGAAGCCAGAGCGGTCGTTGCCGCAGATTTAGAAGAAGAACAACAGGTAAAAATTCCTGCCAGTAATGTCATTGTCACCTGCGGCGCGGCCGGAGCGATTAACGCATTTTTCCGGGCAATCCTGGAACCGGGCGACGAAGTTATCTGTCCGGCGCCGTATTTTGTGGAATACGGTTTTTACGCCGGCAATTTTGGTGGCAAGCTGTGTCCGGTCAAATCCAAACCCTTGACGTTTGAACTTGATTTAGAGGCCATCGATCAGGCATTCACCAGCCGCACCCGGGCGGTAATTATCAATTCCCCTAATAATCCCACCGGCCAGATTTACAGTCACCATGAACTCGAACAACTGGCGGCGATTTTAGAAAAACATTCCGCAAAAACCGGGCGTCCAATATATTTGATTTCCGATGAGCCATATCGCTTTCTCACTTACGATAAAGTAAATATTCAATCCGTCTTCTCCGTTTACAAATACAGCGTTGTCGTCGGATCTTATTCCAAAAGCCTGTCGCTGGCGGGCGGCCGCATCGGCTATTTCGTGGCAAATCCCGCCATCGAAAACTCGTCAGAACTGCTTAACGCCGTAATTATGACCAATCGTATTCTCGGCTTTGTCAACGCTCCGGCGCTGGCGCAGAAAGTTCTGATTGCCTGCATAAAAAGCAAGGTGGACATAAATATTTACCGCGAACGCCGCGACGAAATGGCAAAAGTTCTGGATTACGCCGGAATTGAGTATTCCATGCCGCGCGGAGCATTTTACTTCTTCCCGAAATCACCGGTTGAAGATGAAAGTATTTTCATCAAAGCACTAATGGACGAACATATTCTGGCGGTTCCCGGGCGCGGTTTCGGTTATCCCGGTTACTTCCGCCTCACTTTTTGCGTCGGCTTGGACGTGATACGCGGCTCCAAAGAAGGATTCAAACGCGCTGTAGAAAAAATCAAAGCCTGAGATGTCAGATGAATACTTATCTTGAACAATTGAGCACGCAGGAACTTAACACCATTGCATCGCGAATTTTTCGAAATGAATGTGGCGGCAAAACCGATTTTCTGCTGCACTGGAATGCCGGAGAAAATTTCATGTCGCTCGGCATCGGACATTTTATCTGGTATCCAGCCGGGGAAACGAATATTTTCAACGAAGTATTCCCTGAATTGCTGGCGTTCATGGTGACTCAAGGCGTGACTCTTCCGCCATTTCTGGAAGATTTCGGAGTCAATGGCGCGCCATGGCCGGATCGCAATACCTTTATTGAACAGCAAAACAGTTCCTGCGCCGAGCAGCTTCGGGAACTCTTGCTGTCAACCATGAATTTTCAGATAAAATTTATTATTGAACGGACAGCGCTGACCTTGAAAGAAAAACTTTCTCACCGGACTGCGGTAGTTGGAAAGCTGGCGGCGGTTTTATCCTCGCCCGGCGGAGTCTATCCCATCGTCGATTATATTAATTTTAAAGGTGACGGCGTTTCTGAAGTTGAACGTTACAACGGCTTCGGCTGGGGATTGTTCCAGGCGCTGGAAGAAATGGCGGAACCTGGCAGTTGCGCTGATTTCGCCGAAGCGGCCCGGAAAGTCCTTCGACGACGCGTGGAAAACTCGCCGCCGGAACGCAATGAAGCGCGCTGGCTGCCCGGCTGGATGAACCGGATTGACACTTACACTGCGACATAAAAAAACTGACCGGAGGCCATGAGGAAAATAATCCACATTGACATGGACGCGTTTTTCGCTTCGGTGGAACAACGCGACTGCCCGGAACTTCGCGGGAAGCCGGTAATTGTCGGCGGCTCCGCGGAAAAACGCGGCGTGGTCTGCACCTGCTCTTATGAAGCCAGAAAATTTGGCGTTCATTCCGCCATGGCGACTGCGCAAGCAAAAAAACTTTGCCCCAAAGGCATATTCCTGCCGGTAAATATGGACAAATACCGGAATGTTTCA
>JBAYVM010000157.1:0-6776 GCA_041674645.1 Victivallaceae bacterium
CAATAAGTTCAGTTTTTTTGTATATCACTCAACCCTTTTGTTGGAAGATACAGAAAAGTTGGCGCTACTAAGCGGTTTCGACGGAGCGAAAATCCTTCTGCGGCGGGCAAGTCGCGTGGAACTGTTCACCGTTGCAAATATTTTTAGAAGAACAGTTTTCTGGTGACATCAATCGGAGTGACAATGCCGGTCGTTTGTCCGGACGAATTTTTTACCGCGAGCAGACGACATTTCATGGTTTTGCTTAAAGACATAACCTCCGGCAGCGTATCGGTTTCGTTAATATAATGCAAATCACGGAGGCAGAGAGCGACGCGCATGTCCGGCCATTGGGATTCTTCAATATCGAAAATCGCGTCGTAGATAGTGAACACGCCAATCCATTCGCGTTGTCCGGCGCGATTTACCGCATAAACCGGCAATTGTGAAATGTTGTGCACCCGGCACAACTCGGCAGTTTCAGAAACGAACGCATCACCCGGAGCGGAGATTACGTCGCTGATAGGAGTTAGAATATCTTTGACTTTCAGGTTGTTGAAATCCAGCGCCCGGTCGAGAATGTCAGCCGCGCTGTTATCAATAACTCCGGCGTTTTCACTGTCGCGAATAAGAATACGGAAATCTTCCCTCAGCAACAGGTTGCTGTTGACATTGTTGTCTTTGCCTCTTGAAAGAATTTTTATTGTTTTCGCCGAGAACAACGACAGGATTTTAGCGGGAATGAACATAATAAAATAAGCGGCATAGAGTAGCGGAGCAAAACTCATGCAACGTTCTTCCGGGGCCTGACGGAACCAGTTTTTCGGAATAATTTCAGCTGAGAGCAACACCAGCGAAAGGATTACCGAGGTGGCGAAAACTCCGCCTTTTGAATCGAATCCACAGAGAACGGCGCTTTTTTCCGCCAGCAACGAAGCGCAAACGATGCAGAGGTTAGTTCCGCACAAGGTGGTTGCCAGCATCAGGTGAGGGCGTTTCAGGAAAAACTCGATAGTTTTAGCCCGTTTGTCGCCTTTGTTTGCCAGATTCATAATTCGCGGTTTTTGCGAAGAAATGAGTCCGATTTCGCAACCGCTGAAGAACATCAGCATTAATATGGATATTGCCAGCAGAATAATCATAATCATAATTCGCAATCCTCCCCGGCTTCGCGTTCCGGCAGTTTTTCCGCGAGTATTCTTAAAACGCGATGGTGGGAAATCTTTTCCGCCCGCAATTTCATGCCGTTAACGGTTATTTCATCGCCCGGCTGTGGAATTCCACCGAACTCTTCGCAGAAAAAACCATTCAGCGTATTTGATTCGAATTCCTCCGGGATTTTTACGCCAGTGAGTTCTTCGAACATGAACAGTGGCATCATGCCGTCGATGAGCCAGGTGTTATTGGGAAGCTTATGAACGTTATAATCTGGCGCGTCATAAATAATTTCCAGGTCTCCAGTCAGTTCGCTGTAAATGTCTTTGACGGTAATCATGCCGGCAATCCGTCCGTATTCATCCACGGTGAGGGCGGCTTGCACCTGCTTTTCATGCATTGCCGCCAGCGCCAGCGTCAAGGTGGCATTAATTGGAATAAAAACGGTATTGAACAGGCATTTATCTTTATTGGCAGAGAACCATTCCGGCCGTTCCGTTTTTGACATCAGGAAAAAATCTTTTGCCGACAGAATAAATTCGGCATCGTCTATGTCCTGGTCAATTACTGGATAAAATTCATGGCGTTCGGTTCTGATGATTGAGACAATTTCTTCAGGAGAGGTAGATTTGTTTAAATTTATTATTTCGACTCTTCCGGTCATGATTTCACGTATTTCCAGCTCTCGCAGTTCGAAGGCGGCTTTCAATAATTCATGTTCTTCACGGGAAAAAGCTCCGGAGGCGGTGGACATTTCAAGATAAGTTGAATACTCGTCAGGAGTAAGTGGAACGTTTTTCTTCCGCCCCAGCAGGTTTATCGCAATGGCGAAAAATTTATTGGACAGCCAGATTAACGGGAACATGATTTTTTTGAAATATAATACTGGCAGCGCGATTCTATCTGACAGCGATTCCGCGTAAATCAACGCGATTGCTTTTGGCGTGACTTCTCCAAGCAACAGCAGTAATATTACTGAAACTACGACGGATAATATTGTCCGGAGAATTGGATTAAGGCCGCTGAAGCCATTAATTAAATTATTGTCGGTGATAGAAATTCCGATGTTAACAAGCATATTCCCTAAGTTAAGGGCAATCAGAGTGTGGTGGTAGGAATTCAACAGTTTGACAATCGCCTGTCGGGTTGGACTGCGGTCTTTGCGATAACTCAACAGACGCGCCCGGCTTAAGGAAAACAGCGCAGTTTCCGCGCCGGAGAAAAATGCTGACAGCAACACCAGCAATAACAGCAGTATCAGATTAATCGTTAATTCGGAAGGGGTCAGGTTCATGTTACGGAACTCTCCAGAATAAACGGCGACCACGCGGACGCTGAAAACAGTTCCGGTTCCGGCGGTTTGTCAGTTTTACTGCCGTCAATATCTTCGCTGACAGTCTCCAAAAAAATCCTCCAGTTTTATTCTATATATTTGTGTATTTAAAATTACCCTGATTTTATAAAAATCAAAAGCTAAAGAGTTTTTTTTGCTACGAATAGAAAAGTTAGCTCTGATTAACGTATTGATTATTTGTTTGGATGCGACTAAAAAAGTTTAGCTTGGGGAAATGGTGGGCGTAGCAGAACTCGAATCTGCGACCTCTACGATGTCAACGTAGCGCTCTAACCAACTGAGCTATACGCCCAAGCTTTATGAAGATTAGAATGTATCAGCGGAATGGTAAAAATCAAATCTTTTGAGCATAAAAAAACGAAATATTTTCTCCGCATATTTTTCCCTAACGCTCAATTTATCATGTTGGCTGGAAGTAAAATGCGGAGATGGAATTTTTGCGGAAAATTTGTTTGTTATTTGATGCTTTATCTGGAGTGGCGGAGCAATGAAAGTAAAAAAAAGCCGGGAAATGATTCCCGGCTTTTTTAGTTTGTACTGTTTTGCTTATTGGACAGTTGTCGATGAACAGAAGCCTTCAATGGTTTCATTGGTCAATGAAATTATATCCGCGAAGATACCCCCGCCGGTATCGCCACGCTCGACGATAGAGAGCCAGTAGAGAATGAACATTTTTTCGGCATTTTCTTTCTGGGTTAGAGTGGCGGGATTTTTAGTTCTCAGTTTATCAATTTCATTGCGCAAGTCATCAACGGCATTGAGGAAAGAATTATTGACTATTTCACTGACTTCTTTGTCCAGGTGTTCGCTCAGGGTTTCAGCGAGAGCTTTACCCAAATTTTTGTCGGCGACAATGTCTTTATGTTTTGTTGCAACGGAAAGACTTTCGTCAAAAATCGCTTGCACTTTTTCCAGGTGCTCTCTTTCTACTTTTTCCCAAAGCTGGTCAATGTAGAAGTTGATTTGATTTTTTGCAAATTCAGTTGCTTGAGGAATAACTGCATGTACAGCTTCAACTGATTTGTAGGCCATCTGTTTGGCGCCGGGCTGCATTTGATGTTTTATTTGTTGAGCAAAACGCGGGATTGAATTTCTTACTTGTGTGTTAATCGCGATTGCCAAATTGGTCGGGGTCGCCAGTTCCTTGATTTTTATATTCAGGAATACGGTATATCCGCCCAAAACAATAATAATAATAATATAGAAAATAAGCGTTTTGTTCATGGATGAAACAAAACCTTTTTCCTCTTTTATCATGGAATTATAAACTTTTTCGATTCTTTCTTTCATCTCTTTCATTTTACGCCCCCTTTCATGGTAACAGCGCCTTTTGCTGGATTCAGATGGTAAATCCATAATTCAAGAAAAGTTTCAATTAATTTGTTTTCCACTTCTCCCGCCGGCAGCGTTTTTACTGTGGCGTATTCAGGGGTGTCTTTATACTTGTTGAAGCTCTGGTCCAGTAAGCTCAACTTTTCCTTGGCAACCTTTAAGCGTTTTTCCAGAATATCGGTAATCTGCTCAATGAAATGCGCATTTACCTCTTGAAAGGCTTTATCCAGCATTTCCGGAGAAAGGTCAGCATGTTTTTCTATTATTTTCTTTTCAATTTTTTCAAGCACCTTGGTCATGCGTTCCAGCAATTTGCTTTTGATGTCGTTTAATAGAAAATTTTGAAGCTCATCGGCGGACTTGAAAACTTCCTTACGCAACTTCGGCATTTCAGCTTCAAGCGCGGCGATTAATTCTTCCTTATAAGCTGGAACAAATATTTCCTGGAAATCTTTCCCAAGCTGGTGCAATTCCGGGCTTTTGGTGATGATGTCTGAATTGTTGGATAATTCGTCCATTAGCATTGTGGCATTGTAGTTTCTGGCGAAATCAGTCAAACTGGTTACGAATGCGGCCATTACGAGAAGAATCAGCAATATCCCACAGAGTGTAATTAAAAATTGCCTTTTGCGAATGACGTCAATCTGAGTAACTGTCTTCTCGATTGCCCCCAACTTTTCTTCCAGAACATCCTGTTTCGGCTCCTCGTGCAGAGCGCCTTTTTTTGATGCGGCCATGGTGACTCCTTCCATCCTTTGGTAATTTAAATTATAACCCCCCATGTTCTATAATAAAATATACTACAATGGGGCCAACAAAAAAAACTTGGAATAATTCTAGCATGTTTCAAGCATGAAAGCAAATTTTTTTTATTTTTCATTCGCGGTCATGGCGTTTTATCTGTTTTTATTATTATTACTTAACAATGGAACTGATGAGTGGCTGAGCAATTCGAAAAACGGCTTAACGCCGGAGCAGATTAAATATATTCGCGGCTTGACTGACAAAGTCAAAATTGCGTGTAAAAAGGAATGAATATTGAAGTTTCGTTCGTTTATTTTTTTCTGAGCGGATATATGTCTGGGCAATGCCCACAGGTAAGGGGAATGTGATTTTTTCCATGAATTAGCGTTAAACCGCTTTCTAACCTTGAATATAAAGTGATTTATCTTATATTAATTTCTCTTTATTATAGAATAAAGCAGCTTGAACTGCTTGTTTAAATATTAACCATGTAACTAAATAACAGCGACAAATAATTTAGTCGGAGGGACGAATGAAGAATATCTTGGAACGTGCAATTGTATTAATCAACTCTGGAGACAATGGCATAGGAAAGAAAATTTCTCATAAAGAGAACAGTGTTTCCTTCTACAAGGATTCGGTAAATAAAAGAGATAATGCTATTATTGCGATGGCCAGAGATTACTCATCCCGTTTTTTGTTGATTATTTCTGACCGTGAAGACGGAATAATTGCGGAGTTTTCAGGCGAACAGATTGGCGATTCTGGCATTGTTGCCAGGAAATGCCAGCTGAACGAACATAATGCCGCAGTGTTGAGAAAACTTTTTCCCTGGACTGCGCCAATATCGTTGCGCGACCGCAAAACTACCGTTGGTTGCGGCGACCGCCTCGGACTGGCTTCGTTTGGACATATTGCCGCCGCTAAACAGTTTGAAGTTACTCCGGTGCTTGCGCAGCAGTCAATGCGCGAACTGGATTTAACTGGCAGAACTTATCGTCAGGTTGTAGACGACGCTACTTATATGGTTTATCAGGCCGGGTACAAAGACGGCTACGGCGCCGATGGCGATCATTTGAAAAATATTGCTGATATTGACACCGCACTGGCGGCTGGCATGCCGATGATAACCCTGGATTTGTCTGAAGTGATGAATGCTGCGGCTGGCAGCTGGGAGCAGAAAGAAATTGATGTCGCGTTTGCCGCGTTACCGTCAGCTGTTCAAAAACGCATAGTTGACACTTATTCCGGCAAGGAATTCAAGGTTGGCAGCAGCGTTATCAATTTAGATGCTGAGACCGCCAGACGTTGCGCGGTTATGTATACTAAGGCATTGGATTTTGCCAAAGAAGTTTATGAACATCTGAAATCCAAACGCGGCGACAAGTTCGACTTGGAAATTTCCATTGACGAGACAACTTCGCCGACACTGCCTTCGCATCATCTGTTTATTGTCAGGGAACTGCGGCTTCGCGGAGTTGAGTTTACATCTCTGGCGCCGCGTTTTATTGGTGAATTCCAGAAAGCCGTTGATTATATCGGAGATCCGAAAGAATTTGCCCGGCAGTTCCGGGTTCATGCAGATATTGCCAAAGACAATGGCGACTATAAAGTCTCCATTCATTCCGGCAGCGATAAATTTATGGTTTATCCGACGATTGGTGAAATGACCGGTATGCGTCTGCATTTGAAGACCGCCGGAACGAGCTGGCTGGAAGCAGTTCGAGTTATTGCGGAAAATGATCCGGTATTGTATCGGGTGATTCATAAGTGCGCTTTGGAAAACTTCAACAGCATGTTGAAACTCTATCACATCACTGCCGACCTCAGCAAGATTCCTGATGTTGACAAGCTGTATGATGAAGATTTGCCGGAGTTGTTGAATATGAACGAAGCCCGGCAGTTGTTGCACATCACTTATGGGCCTATTCTCAATGACAAATCCATCCGCCCGCTGTTCTTTTCCGCAATGCACGAGTACGAGAATGAATATTGCGAAAAGCTCAAGGGACATTTTGAAAAGCATTTGAGCCTGTTAGGCGTGCCGCTAAAAAAGTAACAGCGATGGAGTTTTTCGGACTGAATTGACAAAAAAAATTTGCGATTCAGACTTTTTGATGTATGTTCAAAATTCCTAATAGATAAAATAATAATTTGTTAAATAAAAGGATTATTGCAAATGGAAATGTTTTTAAATCTCGCTACCGCTACC
>JBAYVM010000158.1:0-6770 GCA_041674645.1 Victivallaceae bacterium
ACCGCTCAAATTTTTCCAATGGGATAACGGACAGCCGGTCAACGATGAGAGCAATAAAAATTACGCTGCATTTTCACCGGCAGTCAGAAAAGAACGCTGGGGTAATTATTATGGTACTGCATGCAATAACCAGACTCCAGGTGAAAATACCTATGGCTTTATCTGTGAATGGGAAAATGCTGAATACGCCAACAGGTCGCTGAAGCCTGAACCGGCAACTCCGGTTACGGCGCCGGTCATGATCCCGGCAGCGCAACAGGCAATGCCTTCAACCTCAACCAAATCCACGCCTGAGAATTTATTTATGCGAGCAGAACGTCGTAAGAAGGTTACAGCACGCTACAAACAGGATCGCAAACGTTACAACGAAACGGAAATGAAAGAAATAGAGGAGCTTTATCAGGTTGCCAATAAACAGTTTTACAGCCAAAATGCACAGGAAAGCCTGAAAAAACTTGTCAGTAAATATCCGCACGCCAACCGAACCGGTTGCGCTCTGCTCTATCTTGGGCAAATGTGCCCGAACCGGCCGCAGGCGGAAGAGTATCTGCGCCAGGCAATTGCCAATTACAGTGATTGCTGGTATGGAAACGGTGTTCAAGTCGGCGCTTATGCACGCTTCTGTTTGGCCGGATACTACCGGCAACGCGGCAGAACGCAGGACGCGGGAAAGCTGTATCAAGAAATCCGTGAAAAATATCCGGACGCTGTGACGCATAACGGCAAGCCGCTGGCAGACTGCATTCCGAAATAATACTGAATCGCAACCTTAATGCAGTTAAAGATTTCGGATTTTTTTGCAGGAATTGATGACCGGATTATTGAGAATGCAGAAACCCACCCGTCGCAATCATGGCAGTTCAGATAAAAAAAGCGAAAATCAAATAAATCTTTTGGGGGAGCGGAAGTTATTGACGCATTGCTTTTGCAGGTTAAATTTTAAATCAGTTCATGCTTATGGCAAATAAGCACGACCGGAAACAAGACATGAAAACAATGCGCGTTCTGACATGTCTTGTGGCTTATTGGCGCAAGCGCAAGAAACTGCTTGATTGTATGCAATTAGGCCTGGAAGGAAAATATTTTCCTTAATTCTCGGCATATTACCGCTTTCCGGCTTGATTTAATGGCGTAAATATTGTTTTTTAAAAGGCTTGATAAAAAACTGTAAAATTAAAATAATATTTCAGGAGGTCTTAATGTATCTTGGCAGAATAGTCGCCATCGGGCTCACTCCGTCTGGAAAGCCAACCGCAATGTACCGGGTGTCTTCACGCTCTTTCCCGAATCGTGAAGCAGTGGTCAAAGGTGAAACCGTTTCCATTATGCCGCGCGCGGGATTTGAAGATGACTTGAAGAAAAGTCCTTACATTGCGTATCACTGCGTGCGGATTGCCGGAAATTACGGTATTGTCAGCAACGGTTCACACACTGATCCTATCGCCGAGAAGATTGCGATGGGCATGCCGCCACGCGATGCCATCACCATGGGGTTGCTGGCGATGGATTATGAAAAAGACGCTTATGACACTCCGCGAATAGTCGCAGTGGTTGACAGAACCTCTCCGGAAGGTTTTCTCGGAATTATCCGTAAAGACGCGGTGCTGGTTTGCAGTTTTAAACTTACTCCGGGAACTGTGTTTTACCTTTCCACCTACGAAAAAAACAGTCCGTCCCTGGCAAATATTGACCCGGCATTCAATGTTGAAACCGCGGAAGCTGTGAGTCAATATGTGATTAATGGCGGCGCTTTTGCTGAATTCGACCATCCGGTTACTTCTGCGGCAATTGTTGCCGAAAGCGCTGGCTTTGCCATTGCGACAACGGTTGTATAATATGAGCAAAAGCGGAATTCTGCAACAACTGAATCAGGAACAACGGGATGCGGTAAAAACCATTGACGGGCCGGTTCTGGTGCTGGCTGGCGCCGGAACGGGAAAAACCCGGGTTATTACTTACCGCATTGCTTATATGCTGGAGCAGGGAATTGCGCCAGGAAGCATTTTAGGCTTGACTTTCACGAATAAAGCCGCGAGAGAAATGAAAGAACGCCTGGCGAATCTGGTTTCTCCGGACAAAGCCAGAACCGTAACGCTCGGCACATTTCATTCATTCTGCATCAAGATACTCCGCCGGGAAATCAAGGCCATCGGCTACATGTCGAATTTTACCATTGCCGATGAATCCGACCAGGCGGGATTGATTAAACAAGCCGCCGCTGCGGTCGGCTACGGGAAAAATGATGTTCCAGTTTCGGAAATCAGCGTTTACATCAGCGGGCAGAAAAACCGTTTGCGTTTTCCACGCGATGCCAAAAGAACTGCGGACAATGACTATCAGATAAGAATGAGCGTAATTTATGAAGAATATCAGCAATTGCTGGAAATTCAGAATATGCTCGACTTCGACGATATGTTGTTGCTGACTTACGAGTTATGGGAAAAGCATCCTGAAATTCTCAAAAAATATCAGGACATTTACCAATATCTGCTGGTGGACGAGTATCAGGATACTAATGACGCTCAGTTTACTTTGATAAAAATGCTCTGCGGCAAACATTGCAACTTGTGCGTGGTTGGCGATGACGATCAAAGTATTTACGGCTGGCGCGGCGCGAATATCGGCAATATCCTTGAATTTCCAAGCATGTTTCCGGGAACGGTGCAAATCAAACTGGAGCAGAATTACCGTTCCACGAGTAAAATTCTTTCTGCCGCCAATCTGGTTATTTCCGGCAACAGCAATCGTTACACGAAAAATCTCTGGTCGGCGCTCGGCGAAGGCGATAACATCAAGCTGGTCAAGGCGAATTGCGCTGAAGCGGAGTCGGATTTCATCGCCGGCTATATTTTGCAGGAAGTTGCGGAGAATCCGGAACTGTCTTATGGAGATTTCGCGATTTTATACCGGTCAAATCATCTTTCCCGTCAACTTGAACAAAGCATGCGCCAACATTCCGTGCCTTACAAACTCATCGGGGGGCAGGAATTTTTCAAACGCAAGGAAATCAAAGACGCGGTGGCATATCTGAAATTGCTGGTAAATCCGCGGGAAGACCAAAGTTTGCTCAGAATATTAACCGTTCCGCCCCGCGGCTTAGCACAAAAAGCGGTTGACCGCCTGAAAGAATTAAAAGCTCTGAAATTCACGCCATTTTCTGAGTCGCTCGGCGAAGAGGATTTTTTGCAATCAATGCCGGTCGCCGCAGCGGCTTCCGCCAGAGAATTGTCCAATTGCTTCAAACGGTATATTAAAGTTTTTTCTGAACCTGGCGACCTGGCAGTAAAAGTCAATGATTACCTGAAGGATGTCGGCTACCTTAATGGTCTTCAAAAAATTTACAAAGACATTGATGATGCTCTGAAAAGAAGAGAGAATATTGATGAATTCATCAATGCGATTGCCCAGTTTGAAGCGAAACGGGAAAAACCGCCCACTCTGGAAGAATATTTGGAAAGCTATGCTTTACTTGAAGAAAACGACAAAGTTGAAGATAAATCTGAAGACGGCAACAGTGTAACGCTGACGACCATCCACGCGGCAAAGGGGTTGGAATTTCCTTATGTTTTTGTCATCGCGCTGGAAAAAAATATTTTCCCGCATGAACGGGCTATCATGGAAGGCAGTATTGATGAAGAACTGCGGTTATTTTATGTTGCACTGACCAGAGCACAAAAAAATCTGCTTTTAACCTATACTGTTGCGAGAATGTATCGCGGCTTTGAACGGAACCAGATACCATCGCCTTTTATTTCCATGCTGCCGGAACAGGTTGTTGATTCCAACTCTCCGGAAGAATTGATAAAAACCATGGACAGCGATAGTCTTAACCGGGAATTTGAAAATATTTTTGCGCTTCTGAAAAGCTGATTCTGTAAAATACAGAGTTGCGTTATGAGTAAAAGGTTGTATATTATCGGCCAAAGAATAAGGGTTTACCATTATGAAAATCACTGAAGATATCATTAAAGCTCTGCATAATTGTATTGATACTGTCGGGTCAATTTCGGAATTTTCTCAGCGGACAAACGTCAATATTGAAACACTCAGCAAATATATGACTCACAAATCTGAATCTATCCGCAAAGATACATGGGACAAAATCTATCCGCTTCTGCATCCGTATTTGCATAAAAACGGGGACAAGAGTCCGGCTGGCGGCAAGAAACCGCAGCGTCCGGTGAAACCGATAGCCAAAACTAACCATGATTTGGCCAGTCTGTCCAGCGATGAAAAAATTCTGCTGGATGCATTTTCCGCCCTTCCGCCCAAAGTCAAAGAAAAGAAGTTGCTGGAAATAGTTGACTTGGCCAAACTTGAAGTTCGAAAAGACAAGAGTGATTAATTACCAGTAAAAAATCTAATCCAAGGAATTGATGATGAAAAAGTATTTATTGTTTTTAGCCGTCGTTTTCACAATGTTCGGAGTAGTTGCCGCAGATATAAAAATCGCGGTAGTCGACATGGACAGCATTTTTGAGTCTTACTACAAAACAAAAATTGCTGATGCCACTCTGAAGCAACAGGCGGAAATTTACAAAGCCTGGATTGGAAAACTTAACGATTCTATGGCGAAGTTGGAAGAAGAGTTCAAAATACTTCGCGACGCATCTCAAAATATTGCTATTTCTGCTGCGGAAAGAGAGAATAAACGACTTGAAGCTCAGAAAAAATATCGTGAGTTACGCGAAAAGAATGCTGAAATCGAACAATACACATCAGAAAAAACCAGACAGTATAAAGAGCTGGAAGCAAAAAAACGACAGGAAATTTTGGACGAGATAAAAGACGAAGTAAAACGGCGCGCCACTCTTGAAGGGTACAGCCTGGTTCTGGATAAATCCGGTAAAACCCTTAATGGTATTTCAGCCGTAATTTACAATAACCCGACTTATGACATAACCGAAGAAGTCGTTAAAGAAATTAATCGCGGACACAGAGAGAAAAAAGAAGACATCAAATAAATCAAAAAAAGTATTTTATTTTTTAAAAAACATCAATAAAAAGCAGAAAAAGGACGAAGCATGAAACAAGTAAACGCGCAGCAGATTGCAGAATTAACTGGTGGAGAATTGGTTGGAAATGCTGAAATAATCGTTTCTGGAGTTTCATCGTTAAAAGAAGCAACTGCCGGACACGTTTCTTTTGTCGGCAACAAAAGATATATGAATCAACTTGAAAGTTCCAAGGCCGGAGTTGTTCTGGTTGGCAAAGATATGGCGGAAAATCTGGACAAAACTCGCAGCTTCATTATTTGTGATAGTGTCGATGCCGCATTTTCCAAAGTGATTATGCTTTTTGCGCCGGAGCCGATAAAATATACTCCTGTAATTCATCCGTCAGCGGTGGTTGCGGCGACCGCCAAACTCGGGAATAATATCCACGTCGGAGCTAACGCCGTAATCGATGAAATGGCGGTAATTGGCGACAATACCATAATCGGAGCAGGAACTTATATCGGCCAGGAAACAAAAATTGGCGCCAACTGCCTGATTAGCCCGAACGTTACCATTATGCACCGTTGCTTTTTGGGCAACAACATTATTTTACACCCGGGCGTGGTAATTGGCGGCGACGGCTTCGGTTTTGTTCCGGGACCGCATGGTTTAATAAAAATACCGCAAATCGGTATCGTTCAGATTGACGACCATGTGGAAATCGGCGCTAATACCACGGTTGACCGCGCCAGATTCGGCAGAACGTGGATTAAGGCAGGAGTTAAAATCGACAACCAGGTGATGGTCGCGCATAATGTCGTCATCGGTGAATGTTCAATTTTAGTCGCGCAGACAGGCATTGCCGGAAGCGCGGAACTGGGACGCGGAGTTATTCTTGGCGCTCAGTGCGGCATTAACGGACACATATCGCTTGGCGATGGCGTTCAAGTTGCCGGCACTTCCGGAGTAGTAAAAAGTCTCCCGGCTGGTTCGATTGCCCTCGGAACCCCAGCGGAAGGGCAACGTGAATTTATGACCCGGCGGGCACTGCCGAAGAAGATCGAAAGACTGACCGAAAAGCTGGAAAAACTCCAAGCTGAAATTGATAAGCTTAAAAGCGAAAAATAGTCCTGTTATAATATTTAGATAACAATCGTTAGAACTTTAAAGCCGGTATTAAAACCGGCTTTTACATCTACACAGGAAGCTGACAGTGGCAATAAAAAATAAAATGTGCAATATGTCGAAAGATTTATTCCGTTATAAAGTTTTTCTTGCTACTGTTGCGTTCGGTCTATTTACCTGTCTGAGTTCTCCGGCGATAGATTTATTTAGCGACGAAACCCCAGTTAATGATATATCTGACAAGCTCCGCGCCGCAGCTAAAGCCGGAGATTCGGCTGCTCAGTTGAAATTGGCTGATGAATATTTTTATGGCAAAAACCGGACGCAAAATTATGACGTTGCCGTTCACTGGTTCAGGAAAGCCGCATTGCAAAATAACAGCGAAGCACAATTTAATCTGGCAGTATGTTATGAATACGGCTTAGGGCTTAAGCCTAGTAAATACCAGGCATTTGTCTGGTATCGCAAAGCCGCAGATTCAGGTCTTAAGCAAGCCAGATTCAACTTGGCGTTGTGTTACGCCAAAGGAATTCCGCCGGATAACAACTCAGAAGACCGGACGCCAGGCGTTTTTGCGGACTTTGCTCAGGCTGAAAAAATAATGTTAAAACTCTCTGCGGAAGGTTATGCTCCGGCAATGCGGGAACTGGCAATACTTTATCTCGAAAAGCCTAAAAATGAGAAACCGCAGCACAAGGAAATAGAAAA
>JBAYVM010000159.1:0-6746 GCA_041674645.1 Victivallaceae bacterium
AAATTTTTTAGCGTGCGGGCAAACGTTTTGTCGTGTTCGTCAAGACTGGCGCTGAATGTTTTTAAGCAGGATAAGTAGTTTACAACTGCTTTGCCGAGGTATTTCTCTTTTGACGCTTCCAGTTCTTCGGCGAAAGCGTGAACGCTCATGCCCATGGACCTGAGGCGGTTGATGCCGAACATTGAGTACATCAATAACCCTATAACCGGAAAAATTGTGATAATCAGCAACCAGAGCAAGGCGCTGGACGGTTCTTCATGCTTCGTGAACAGGATATGTGCCCCCACCGCTAATTGAGCACAAAAATAGGTTGCGTATCCCAGCCAAAGTAAAGTTTCTGTAGTAAAAATCATTGTATCCGCCTATGTTTATCCAGCAAATGATTTTTTGCTATTTTAAGATGAAGCCAATTCCTGAAAAATCCAGTGTTTTTGTTTGTGGCATCAGAAAAATTATTTAAAATGCTGCTAATCTTGCTAACAGAGCAGACAGATTATCGGGTTGCAGGCTTTATTTTTGTGTAACGCAAGCTATTATTATCTGTTGACTATATAAACACAGGTTTGATATGAACGAAATTAAAATATTGGAAAAAATATTACCCGGGTTGCTCCAGGGAGCGGATATTGCGCTGGGGCCGGGAGACGATTGTGCAGCGATTGATATAGGTTTGGAACGATTATTGCTTGCGGCGGTCGATCAGGTGATTGGAGAGATTCATTATGTGCGGCAGGATACTACGCCGCAACAGATTGGCGCTAAATTGCTTAAACGCAATTTGAGTGACATTGCCGCAATGGGCGGGAAACCGGCTTGGGCGCTGCTGGCGTTAGCTTCGAACAATCCGGATGAAAGCTGGTATACTGATTTTTTTGCCGGCTTGCAAAGCGAGGCGGAACGCTGGAATATTTCGATTTGCGGCGGGGACTTGGGGTGTCTGCCGCAAGGCAAAACACAGGAAGTGGCATCGTTGACTATTTTAGGAACTGTTGCCCGTGAACATATCTGCTTGCGCAGCAGCGCCAGGCCGGAAGACCTGATTTATGTGACTGGCAGTTTCGGCAATTCTTTTATGTCCGGACATCATTTGAATTTTTTGCCACGACTGGCGGAGGGTGAGTTTCTGGCAAATGAATTTACTGCCGCAATGATTGATATCAGCGATGGATTACTGTTGGATGCAATGCGGATGGCAAAAGCCTCGCTGGTTGGATTTGAGTTGGAGCCGGAATTGATTCCATTGCGAACCGGAGCGTCGGTAGAAACCGCGTTGAGTGATGGCGAAGATTATGAATTGTTATTTACCGTTTCAGCAGACAAGGCGGAACGTTTGGAAAAAGAATGGCCGTTTACGACTGGGTTGACCCGAATAGGTAAAGTAACGTCAACACATCCGGGCATAATTTTTGATTATAAAGGAAATGATTTAACGCTAAAAGTAAAAAAAGGTTATGAACACTCATCTTAATATTGAAACTTTTATCAGTCACTCAGAGCAGGAAACTGAAAAATTTGCGATGTCATTGGCTGGCAGGTTGCAACCTGGAACGGTTATCGCGCTGCATGGTGACCTCGGCGCCGGTAAAACGGTGTTCTCGCGCGGTTTTGCTCGCGGACTGAAGATTGCCGAACCAGTATCCAGTCCGACTTATACGATTATTCAGGAATATGCGTTGCCTGACGGAGGTTGGTTTTTTCACCTGGACCTCTATCGGATTGAAAATTCCAGGTCAGCGTTGGATTTCGGCGTGGACGAATACCTTGAAGATAAGGATGCTTTTATTGTCGTCGAATGGCCGGAACGAATTGCGGATATTCTGCCGCAGGAAACGATTCATCTCTATATCAAGCATTGTGGTGATGATGTCCGTGAAGTTATATTACGGCATGGGAACTCTGCCTGATGTAAGCTTGAAAATTGAAAAAAAATATAAAAAAGGGTTGCTTTTTTGAAAAATGGTAGTCTCTTTATTAAGGCGTTTGCAAGGAGTGACAGGGTAATAGAGTAATTAACTGTAAGATATTTATTATGGAACAAAAAATATTTCATGTAACTGAGTTTAAAAGTCAGAATTCCACTCATAGCAGGACGATAAGAACTGATTTGCTGAGTAAAGGAGTTGAAGACCTGACTTGGAAAAAAGAGAGCGAGACTGAAATGCTTGTTCTCGACGAAGTAAGGTATCTTTCGCCACAGGACTGGTCGTGTCTGATTGACCAGTTGAATCCATTGATTGAATACAATCAAACGGTTAGTGATCCGGAAGACAGAGTTAGTATAGAAGGCGGTTTGGTTACCGTTTTTGACGTTTTTCCAAAAGATTACAGACATTCAAACGGCAATTTTCTGCCTGGTGGAGTGTTTTTTTACCGGCATAAAACCGGCAGGGATAAATATACTTACGGTTATAGCGGAGTTATCTGGCGCGTTGGGAATCCCAATATCCCAAAATCTTATATTGAACTCAAGCCTAAAGACTACAAGTCGACTAATACAGTAAAGCTTGGCCGGTTCAAAGAGCCTGCTCCTCAGCAAACGGGGATTGCTGCGTCAACTCCAGCGCCAGCAGCTCCGCAGGAATCTTCCGCAGGCTATCACAACAGCCAGCTTGCCAATGCGTATGCGCAACTTGGAATAAAACTCAAGTAATCCTGGTTGCGTAGTTTAATTCAGATGCGGCGACATGACGTTTCTGTAAAAGAATTTTACTTTCGCGACAATTTGATTCTCGGTTATCCGGTCACAGGTTTCTATTTCCACAATTTTGGAGAAAAGAACAGTTTTTTTATTTTCTATTTCCTTGAGAAATTCCTGCTTGGCTTCTCCCGGACCGAAAATGAAAATGTTATCGTCATTGTTAACTGTGTTGATGACATTAATGTAGAACAGGTGGAGTTGATGTTTCAGCCGGTTGTCGGCAGTTTTTTCCTTTGATACTGCTTGAGCAACTAAAGAACCTGAGGATTTGCAGCCGCCTGACGGGTGATAGTGACTGTCGGCATTAGAATTAATACGAGTGACTGTAGCTTGTCTGTTTTCAAGCGAGACGATGACAGCTTCCTGGTGGTCAATCCATATTCCGGTTTTCTTCATGGCGCTGTTTCCTTTCTTTAGTGATTGATTGTATTGGTTGGAGGTCGTTAATTAATTTCCCGAGTTCATTCGTAACTTCTTCGGCAGAAGAAAAACGGGTTTCCGGTACTAGGCTCAACATTTTTTTCAGCACCGGTTGAATTGTTGCAGGCAGTCCTTGTGGCAACTGTCCGAATTGCACCGGAATCTTGTTTTTTGCCGCTCTGGCTATTTTTTTTATGCTTATTCCGGAAAATGGTTTTTCTCCGGTCAAAAGTTCGTACGCCACTACGCCCAGGCTGAAAATATCAGAACGCTGGTCAATTGGCGGTCCCCATAAAAAAGATTCAGGCGCCATATAAGATGGTGAGCCGATGATTTCAGAGTCAGCATTTTTTTCAGGGCAGAGCGGACGGGCAATGCCAAAATCAGTCAATTTTACAGATAAATTTTTGCTGAGCATGATATTTGCCGGTTTTATGTCCCGGTGAATGATGCCGCATTTGTGGATGAAATGCAATGCGGCACAGGTTTGCATAATAATTCTTATTTTCTGCTCGAACTGCAATGAATTCTTTTTGATATGATTTTCGAGCGAACCGCCATCGACGTATTCCATCAAAATATACGGAATTTGGTAATGGGGTGATAAGCCTGATTCAAATATTTTTACCACATTAGGATGTTCAATTTTTGACATTAACTTAGCGCCCGCCAGAAAACGTTGAATTTGTTCTTTGCCATCTTCACTCTCAGGCTGTTGCGGGCTCAGCAGTTTCAGCGCGTAATAAAAATTTTCCCGGCTGGCGAGAACGACTGTTCCTGTCGCTCCTTTTTCTATTTTACTGATAATTTTATAATCAGGGAATGACTCGCTGAGTTTATACATTTCTTCTGTTTTCTGCAAATTTATTTCTTGCACCAAATGGTTAATTTGGTGATGATGAGCGGTTTTTATTCTTTCCTCAATAACACTGAATAGTCGTGCTTTGCCGATATAGTCGAACGCCCCGCCTTTGACCATTTCAACTGCTTGCAAAAACTCAGGATGCCAACTGGTAACGATGATTTCACTGAGCGGGCGGTGACTCTTGCAACATTTAATAAACTCGCTGCAGGATATTCCAGGCGTATTAATGTCAATGATAATGATGTCAAAATTAGTGTTAACAATAATTTCTGCTGCGTCTGATGTGTTAAGGGTAAAATGTACGGCATAGCCATTGGTGAGAAGTAATTCCTCCAGTGATCTCCCATAGGTTGCATCATAGTCAACAAGCAGTATTTTTGCAAGTTTGGAGCTTTTTATGACTTGCGTCGTTTTCAGGCGCTCCGCAATGGTCTGCATGATCATGATTTACAAGTTCCTCTCATCATTAATAAATAACAATTTCACTATCAGTTATTTCTCGCCGACGGGTTTATGGTGTGTTGGCAGCGTGAATTTGAAACAACTGCCTTGGTCCGGTTCGCTTTCAACCCATATTTTACCACCGTGCATGGAGACAAAATCGTGGCATAACATCAATCCCAATCCGGTGCCGGGTTCATTGTTGGTTCCGTGTCGGGAATTATTCGAATTGCCGTTGAAGAGTGTTTTTGCCTCTTCCGCAGTCATGCCGATTCCATTGTCGACAACTGAAATTTCAACTTCATCTTTTTTCGATAAGGCCAGAAACTCTATTTTGCCATTTTCTCGAGTAAATTTGATTGCATTCATAAGCAAATTTCTAATTATCATTTTAAGCATATTCTTATCTGCCATAACCTGTATTTTTTCGTCAATGCAGTTGTTAATGGTTATATTTTTTAAAAGATAGCTTTCTTTCGATGTGTCAAGTTCTTCATTGACGATTTTATATAAAATGACTGATTCGGGCTTGAAGGAGATGTTGCCCTGTTGGAGTTTTGCCCATTCTAACAGACTTTCGAGAATATTGTAAGTCTGCTGGGCGGAGGTATTGATTATGTCGGCAAATTCCACTAAGCTTTCTGTATTGCCTTGCTCCAGAGCATCTTTCAATAATTCACTGAAGCCAAGAGTGTTGTGAAATGAATTTTTCAGATCGTGCCCGATAACTGAAAATAACTTGTTCTTTGACGCGTTTAATTCTTGAAGTCCGGCTTCAATTTGCTTGCTTTGAGTTATATCAACAAAAGAAACGACAACATTCTCCCCGATGATTACTCCGGATATTTCAACAATACGCACTGAACCATCCTTGCAGGTAATATTATATTCTGCTGCGGGACTACCACTCCCTGAAGTTTGAGCCAGAGAGTATGCAGCATCCCATCGTTCGACTGCCTGCTGCCGATATTTTTCATCCGGGAATGCCAGTCGGAGCCAGTCTTGTTTAGTTGGGAGGTACTCTTGCGTATATCCAAAAGTTCTTGTAAAATAATCGTTTAAATATTTTACGGCACCATTGTTATCGACTACCGCTAATGGAACGAGAACGGTTTTGAATAAAAGGTGGAATTGTTTTTCACTTTCAGCCAACGCAATTTCAGTTTTTTTACGTTCGGTAATATCGGCGATGATGTGTACTGCTCCGGTAAGCTCTCCTTGCTGGTCAAGCAGCGGGTCGACGGAGACTTCGTAATAACGGTCTCCGATAACCAGTTCAATGGTTTCCCGATGTTTGCTTTGAAGTGCGCGGGCGACAGGACAATCGTTAATGGGCGCTGAAGTTCCGTGAACGATTTCAAAACACTGGCGGCCAATTATTTCTTCGGCTGTTTTGCCAAACATTTTTTCCATTGCCGCATTGCACTTCAGTATTCGCCTGTCTTTGTCCATTAAGCATATGGTGTCACTAATGGTGTCGAACGTGACTTGCCATTCTTTTGCGATGCGGTTAACCTGCTCTTCAGCCAGCTTACGTTCTGAAATGTCGCGGACGATTGCTTGAATACACCACGAGTTTCCGGTATTGATGCGATTTAAACTTACTTCTGTACAAAATAGTGAACCGTCGTGGTGAATGTGTGTCCATTCGAATATCTGAGCGTTGCCAGCAAAGGCGGCTTCAATTTTTTCCATTGCCGCTTCAGAAGACAGCTTTCCATTGGGTTGAAACTCCGGCGAAAATTCTACTGGAGAATGTCCGATTATTTTTTCTGAGGGCATTCCAAAAATAATTTCAGCGCGGTGATTGCAATCGGTAAAAACATTATTATTTATAATGAAAATGGCATCATTAGCCGACTCAAACAGAACTTCGTATTTGGATTTACTCTCTTGTAACGCATGACTTGTTTTACTAATTTCAGCGGTGCGTTCTTTGACTTGTTTTTGCAACAGTTCTTGATTAATGATAAGTTGCTCTTCTAACTGTTTGCGTTCAGTAATATCAATAAAGTTTTCCAGCAGATATTTCTTGTTGCCTATTGAAAAATCAATAACGGTTTTTATAATTGGCACTTTCCGTCCGTCGGCAGTCAGCAAAATACGTTCCGAGTTGTCCACTGTTTGCCCGAGGTCAAGAACCGGACATTTGTTGGCCTCGACCGGGCAGATGAATTTATGACATATTCCGCCGATAATATGGTCGCGTGCCTGATTGATCAAACGCTCAGCTGCCGGATTGATATCCACTATTCGACGGGTTTCTGGATCAATAATAATGATTCCTGACTGTAGAGAGTCAAAAATCAACTTCAATCTTGC
>JBAYVM010000160.1:0-6737 GCA_041674645.1 Victivallaceae bacterium
ATAACTATCATGCAATAAATGAAATTTTCGCAGAAAATGAGATTCGCTGCATAAATCTTGTTAGTGTTCCCGTTAGTGTGAGTTAGTGGTTAAACTCCCTCTCTTCTGGCTTCCCTCTTTCAGCTTGACGCGTTCTCAAAAATATTTTCTTTATTCGCCGGGATCAACCGTGTCTGCGGCAGACAGAGCATTCTCACCCTTGTCTTCCGGACGGTTGTTCTTTGCCCACGACAATCGCTTTTTCCATACCACATGCCCGTCCATGTACAACACATTGCCGCCATAGGTTCCGTGATTTCGTTTAACCGCATTTTCCTGATTATCGCTTCCGCCGTATAAATCCCATTCAAGCGCAACTTGTTCAGGATGGCGGATTCTTCTCATTGAAAAATCCTCCGCATCGCTACGCTCATGATTCGCAAACATATAACTGGCGGAAATACTGTCGTCGCGGTTGAGAAATCCATTGTCCAGAATGTTTATCTTGTTAAAAGTATCTGACGGACACAAGAACAATTTTGCTGGCAATTTACAATATTTTGATGGAATAATAAAATTCTTTGCGGTTGACGGAAGACGGTCATTCCATTCTGTGCTGTAATAATGAAATGCTTTCCCAATTTGCGATAAGGCATTGACACAAGCAATAATACGTCCTTTTTCTCTGGCTTTACCTACTGCGGACAGCAATAAGGCGCTCAATATGCCAATAATAACCAGAACGACCAAAATTTCGACAAGTGTGAACCGCTTCATCTCCTCTTATCTCCCTGTACGCAAATTATTTTCTCAAATTGTCTCAGCTCCACCCTAAACAATGTTTGATAAAATAAAACGCATAGAAGGAAAAATCAATACGGCAAAACAAAAAAATCCTTTTTTCACCACCAACCTGCAACGAAGAGGGGTTAAGGGTTAAGGGTTAAGAGTTAATGGTTAAGAGTTAAGGGTTAGGTATTAAGGGTTAGGTATTAAGTAAAACTTTCAATATTTTCCGGACAACTGTCCGGCGTAGCCGCGTCCGTCTCGAACGCTAATTCATATTTCTTGGAGGGTCACGCTCTGTCGTGACCATAATCGGAGAAAACGGTTGTGACGGAGCCCAATCAGCCTGCGGCGGACAAGCCCTTCAAAATAAAAAATTTCGTGTTATTAGTGAAATTCGTGGCAAACCTTCCCTCTTCATTTCATGCCCTTCATGGTGAACTTTCTCGCTTGTCTTGCTTTTAAACTGTCGCCGGTGTAAGGCTAAATCTGGCGCGAATTTATCCTCGCAGAGCGAGGATGCTACACCAAACGGTCTCGACGGAGCGAGACCCTCCAGAATTAACTTGTCTTGCTTTTCTCGCTTGTCCACTTGCAAATTGTCGTCGGTTTAAGGCTAAACCTGGCGCTACTTTATTCTCGCGGAGCGAGGATGCTACACCAAACGGTCTCGACGGAGCGAGACCCTCCAGAATTAACTTGTCTTGCTTTTCTCGCTTGTCCACTTGCAAATTGTCGCCGGTGTAAGGCTAAATCTGGCGCGAATTTATTCTCGCAGTGCGGACGTTACACCAACCGGTCTCGACGGAGCGAGACCCTCCAGAATTAACTTGTCTTGCTTGTCTCGCTTGTCCACTTTCAAACTGTCGCCGGTTTAAGGCTAAACCTAGCGCTACTTTATCCTCGCAGAGCGACGACGCTACACCAACCGGTCTCGACGGAGCGAGACCCTCCAAAATTAACTTTTCTTGCTTTTCTTGCTTGCCCACTTTCAACTTGACACCTTCTGCTTAGTTCCCGTTAGTGTGAGCTCGTGGTTAAGTCTTGAACTTTTTTCAGAAGTGCAACATCAATCCACGATTTTTTATACCGGAGGCAATCATTCTTAATTTTGAAAACCCGGTTCTTTGGTTGCGTCCGTAAAAACTGATATCGCCCGTTCCGGCTTTAGTATTCAACCAAACTTGTGTCTTTTTCAGCTCTTTAAGATAGCCTAAATAGAACCAGTTCAAAAGCGGGCGCGGCATTACCCGGTGATAATTTCCGAGACCGTGATTCAGCATAAAACGGTTCAGCGGCTTGAAGCCCTGAAAATGGTAAAAAATCAGCGGTTTCCCATCAACAGTCAGTTTTCCGTCATCCTGAATCTGCAAATCATATTTGCTCCAGTTCCACGGAGCAAGACCTGCTCCTTCGTGCTGCAAGACAACCACATTCTTAAACTTACCTTCCCAGACATCAAGATATTTCTGATCAGCAAACCGATTATCTTCCAGCCGGTCATAGCACCATTCAATACAACGTTCACGCCACCAGTTAAGACATTCCAGCCCGTTCGCGTCCTTGCGATACAATTGACACTGAACGTTGTACTTTCCAAATTTTTCCCGGTATTTAAGCTCATCCGGGAAACGGTGTTCGATAATCAACGTCGAATTTTCACCAAGTTCATTGTAGATTGATTGGGGACTGGAATAAAAATATAAATCAGAATCCAAATAAGTAACAATATCTATTTCAGGGAATTTATCAAAGAGGTAAAGCGGCAATACCGGGCTGAGGGTAAAATAATATTCAACGATACTCCGATTGCTCCTGGCGGTAGCAAATTGCGGGTCGAATGCTTCGATTTCCGCCAGATGAACCGGAACGATACCCGGCTCATTCAGCCCAATCAAAATATCATAAGCCCGGTCATCCAGACATGCGACAAAAAAAGTAAAATCCAAATTAAGCTTACGCAGTGAACGATACAGAGTCATTCCCTGAAAAACATAACAACTGTCAAAATAAGTACAAAAATAATATTTCATGAGTAAAATTTCTTTATCATCTGAGCCACTTTTCTGACGGCTTCAACTTCAAGTTCAGGAAACATCGGCAGGCTTAACAATTTGCAGTTAACCGCTTCAGTCTGTGGCAAACCGCTTCCAGCATAACGCACATAAGCTGGCTGATGGTGAACCGGCTCCGGATAATGTACCGCCGTGCCAATACCATTTTGCTTGAGAAAATCCTGCAACCGGTCGCGTTCTTCAGCCAATATTACATACTGGTGATAAACATGATTGCAACCAGAATTGACTTTCGGTGTTTTCACCTCGATTATTTCAGCCAGACTTGAGTCATAAACAGCAGCAAGCAACTGCCGCTTACGATTTTCTTCAGTTAAATATTTTAATTTAACCCGTAATATCGCCGCTTGAAGTTCATCGAGACGGCTGTTAATTCCAGCACAGCTGCTGATGTAACGCTGTTCCCAGCCGTATTGACGAATGGCGCGCATCTTCTCCGCCAGTTCCAAAGAACCGGTGATAACGGCGCCGCCATCGCCAAGCGCGCCAAGATTTTTTGTTGGATAAAAGCTGAATGCCGCCGCCGCGCCAAATGTTCCGACCTTGCGACCATCAACTGTTGCACCATGAGCTTGAGCGCAGTCTTCAATTAGTGTTTTACCATATTTTTCAGTAATAATGCTAATTTCATTAATTGCCGCGGGATGCCCGAAAAGATGAACTGCGATTACCGCTTTTATCTTGTTATTATTCTGCGCGAGCAATTTTTCAAGTGCAACCGGATACATCGTGAATGTTTCCGGATTAATATCAACAAAAACCGGCTGAGCTCCTGCCCGTTCAATCGCAGAAATCGTCGCCACTGCGGTATTCGCCACAGTAACCACCTGATCGCCGTGACTGATTCCCAATGCCCGCATAATCAATTCCAGCGCATCAGTTCCATTGGCGCAACTTACGCAGTTATCAATATCATTCCAGGTAGCAAAGGCTTTTTCAAACGCCTCAACTTCCCGGCCTAAAATATACCAGCCGCTACCCATGACTTGTTGAACGGCATAATCAATTTCCTGTTTATGCGCCTGATAATTAGCTGCCGGACTGCATTGCGGAATAATCATTATTTCACCTGAATAAATTTTAAAAATTCGTCGTAATCACGAATATAATCCTGTTCGTTGTAATAATCTCCAGCTACCACCATTAACAGGCAACCGCTGGAAAAACTGTGCATCGTGTGCCAAAGTCCCGGACCTAGCAGAACCCCGACATTATCCCGCCACATCAGCACATCCTGCTTGTTTGTGCCATCATCCAAACTAAGCACAAAACTCCCGTTAATACAGAATATCACTTGCGACAGTGTGCGGTGAGCGTGTTTTCCCCGGACGCTGACCCCGTGTTCAATATGATTGATGTAATAAACGCGTTTGATGTCAAAAGGAACATCGCGCATGCTTTCCATTATGCACAAAGCGCCATCGCGCTCATCAACCACTTTTTTCAGTTCAATATAACCGCTGTTTTTAACTGTAATTTTCTGAGTGTTCATGTTACATTTTCCTTTGATTTCTCGGCCAAAATAATATTATCTAAATATAGATCGTTGTTAGTAGGGAAAAAGATTGAAAGACAAATTCCTGATAAATTAATAATACTTGTCAAAGCAGAGATAACTATAAAGTTTAAATATTTATTATGTAAATTGACTTTTTTAAAGAAATAAGCATTTAACAACTGGAAGAAAAATCTGAAATTATTTAAATTTTTCATTTGAGATGAAATTTTAAAATCATGTTTTTCCAGTAGAAACGTTAAACCGTACGAAGAATATCGCGCATAATCATAAGGCTGTTCATGTTCGTCCCAGACAAATGGAACTGTCAATAATACCTTACCGCCGGGGTTAAGTACGCGTTTTATTTCTTCAAGGAATTCATCTGGATTAAAAACATGTTCTAAAACCTGATTTGCCACGATGGAATCAAATTCGCCGTCTTTAAATGGGAATGTCTTACCATTATAAAAAGTATCAACGTTTTTATTTTTACGATTTTCAGGAGAATCAATTTCCAGTCCAATGTATTCCGTATAGTCAAACATTTCCTTATAAGGCTTGGTTCCACATCCAACATCTAAAATTTTCCCGGTGATTTCATTTGATAATTTTTTGATATTCCGTGACAGAGCTTCCCGGGCAAAGTAAAAGGGATTAATAAATACCCCCGCTAAACCCGGCGAAAAATTTTGTCTAATTATAAAGTTTTTAATTCCTTTAAGCATTGTTTATCCTCATAAAAACAAAACCTTTATCGGAAGCTCTTGCATATGGGCTGCTTAGCTTCACTTCTCCTGAAATAGCATCGAATTCAAGGATTTCCCTATAGCTATTTGAGATGTTTTTTTCTATACTAGATCTGGCAAAAGCCCACATTGGATAAGCGGCTTGATAAATTACTGCAGGAACTTTTTGTATACACAAACGATCCTCATCCAATCCATTCAATACAAATATTCGGTCAAAAACAATATATTTCGCCTCAACGGCAATTGCTTCTTTTAATATTTCCAAAGGATTGCTTAGATACTGTAAGACACTAGAAAATAATATTACTGTTACCTTATTTTCTTTTACGCAAGCGGATATATCTTTATAAAAACATAGTTCATCATTTTGAAATTGCTCTCTGCCCGTCTTTACGAAATTAGGTTGTTCAACAACACACCATTTTAATTTATTTAGATTAACAAATTGCTTTCTATTCTGAAAATAAGTACTCCCTAATGCACCACCAAAATCAAGTACGCAAAGCTCATTGTTATTTTCTACCGCCGCTTTTAATAGAGGATTTATTATATTCCAGTTATATTCTTCATGATAAAACAACATTGAATCACGCTCGAAAACGACTTCTCCCGAGACAACCTTTTCTGTTGCCACCGCTACTTTTTGGAGAATATTATCTTGGGCGTAGCCAGAACATAATGCCTCTGCTTCATCCCATGAAGAATAGTTTCCCGAATATACTGTTCGATTTTTAGCTCGAAGCAAATCCCAAACAAACTGTGGAAGAATTTTTTTTATTATTGCTTTTACTTTTTGCAATTACTTTATTCCCCCTACAAATAAAATTCTATTTTTTTCTAATTGTTCTTTTTTAAGGAGTTTGAAATGTGCCAGAAATTCCTGTTCAAACCATTGCTCATTATACCATTCCGGGGCAGGAGTAGAATTTGATTCCGTCCATAGGCCCAATGGCATAAATTCAATTAAAACGTGTTTTGTGGAATAATTTTTTATTATATCAAATATGTCACATAATCTATAACCATTAGTCAGGACTAAATGATGGATTACTGCTAAAGTTAAAACTACTTCGCTTTTAAATCTTTCGCTGGGCAAACTAGTGAAGTAAGTAGTTTGGGGCATCAACATATCTAATTTAACCGGAATAATTCCTTGTAATTTGTTTTTTATTATTTCTGAATATAATTTATCCACCGCATTTGTATCTAAATCTGTACAAATTATTTGCTTGGCAACTTTGTCCTTATGTAGTAATAGCGATAATTTCCCAGCATTGCCCGCTAATTCTAAAATGCTATCGCATTTTAAGTCTTTAAGAATTTCAACAATTCTACAAAGCCTTGGATTGTCAGAAACTAATAAGCTATCATGATAATCCCCCCATTGACTATAACTCCTTATCGCTTTTATTTTTGATAATTTTTTGTGCCATTTTTGAAACTGTTTACTTCCTTTCGGGATAAAAAAGATTTTCATTATTTTTGCTGCAAATCCAGCAACTTTCCCCTTTCCTCTCAATTCAATACCTTCATACCTAATTCCGTAAAGATTGTAGTACATCTCCAAGTATTTATTAATTGAGTTCAATACCCCCCCTGGTAAAATACTCCAAAAACACGACGACATTTTCATATAATCTTTTAATGGAA
>JBAYVM010000161.1:0-6722 GCA_041674645.1 Victivallaceae bacterium
CAGTAGCACCTGCCGGCTCGGATTGCACAAAGTATCGCCGGTGAAAGTATTTTGCGGCCCGATAATTCCGATAATGTCACCCGCGCCAGCCTCTTCAATCGACTCAACATTTTTTGAATAGAGGCGCAGAATTCGTTTAATCCTCACTTTTTCTCCGGTGCGGGTGTTTACGATGGAATCATTCAACGTCAACCGCCCGGAGTAGATTCTCAAATAGAGCAAATCCGCGCTACCGGAGGCGATAATTTTGAATACCAGTCCGCAGAATGAATTGTCATGAATATTAATTTCATCTGGATTGCCGGACTTAGCATTTACCGCAGGGCAGAGCGGCCGGTCTTCCGGGCTTGGCAGATAGGCAATGACCGCATCGAGCAACGGTTGAATTCCAATATTTTTCTTAGCGGAACCGGCCAGCACCGGGCAAAGTTGATTTTCAAGCGTAAGTCGCCGGATTTCGCTTCTAAACAGCGACAGCGGAATTTCCTGTTCGTCAAGATAAAGTTCAGCAATTGCATCGGACATTTCCGCGATTGCGGTAAGCATACGGTCTCGTGCCGATTCGCTTTCCGGTATAAGATTATGCGGAATACTGCCAGCTGTAACTTGAGAACCGTCCTCGCCTTCGAATGTAAGAAATTTCATTTCCAGCAAGTCAATAACCCCCTGGAAACCGGATTCAATTCCCACCGGCAACTGAAGCGCGATGGCAGTGATGCCGGTAAAGGTTGCCTGAATTTCATTTAATGTGCGGGAAAAAGATGCTCCCAGACGGTCCAGTTTATTGATAAAGGCAATTTTTGGCACATGATAATGATTAGATTGCCGCCAGACTTTTTCGCTTTGAGCTTCAACACCTTCAACGCCGCTAAAAATAACGACTGCGCCGTCTGACACTCTAATTGAACGTTCAACTTCTGCGGTAAAATCAATATGCCCGGGCGTGTCAATCAGGTGAATCAGGCCTAAAATATCATTGTAACTCCAGTTAAAAGAGGCCGCTGCTGATACAATTGTTATTCCACGGCTGCGCTCTTCATCCAGATAATCCATGACCGTCGTGCCGCTGTCAATATTGCCAATACGGTGAGTTTTTCCGGAATAGTAGAGAAAACGTTCTGTAAGTGTAGTTTTCCCGGCATCAATATGAGCGATGATGCCAATATTCCGGATAGTCTCCAACGGTATATTGTCAGACATAAAACACTCCTGTCTGTTAAACTTGTGAAAACAGGCTGAGTAGAAAAACTATTTGCGGAACCACCGCCAGAACTGCCACCATTTTCTCTCCGGCGACCTGGCCGGCGGTTTGTTACTCTTACCTTTTGCTGCTGGATTAGTTTTAGCGCCAACACTACTACCTTTGGGGATAATATTTGTTATTTCGGTAATTTCTTCTTCAGCGTCTGTTCGGGCTTTAGGGATTGTATTTTTTATAGTATCAAAACTGAAATGATCTTCAATTTTCGGCATCATGCCAATACTTGAACGAGACAATTTCACCGTGCTGGTTACTGCCGGTGGGCGTGAGTTAAGCTCGACCGACGTTTCCAATTTGTCAGATGGACCTGTATCATTATCATACTCATCTACAAATTGTTCAGGACTCGCAACTATTTCATCCGGCACATCGAATACCGCGTCCTCAGGTTCCTCCTGAGGTACTTCCGGCATCACATACGGGAAAGTTGCGTGAATTTCATTTTCAAGTCCTGGAATTGGGGACGGAACTTCAAATATTGAACTACAAATAGCGCATTCAACGATTTGTCCAACCATGTCAAACGGAACTTCATAAACCGTTTGACATTTAAAGCATTGCACTTGCAAGATGTTATCTGCCATATTTTCCTCGGTTTCCTAATATAACCAGTCATACGCCTCTATATAAAGCTAACTGAATTTAACTAAATCTACCTCGAAAAACCACGATTATCAAATTCATATAAAAAATAAACGCAAATTCTCTGCAATTAACATCTTTTCAGTGTCAGCTCAAAAGGTGAAGACTGGCAGATTTATTCCAGCACACCTTTGCCTATCAGTCCTGCACTAACTGTTTTTTACTTTTCGAACGTTTCCGGTCGAGCTCAGTTAAAAGCAATTTACGCAGGCGAATGTTCTTAGGAGTGACTTCCACCAGCTCGTCATCTTCAATATATTCCAATGACTGTTCCAGGCTGAGCCGACGCGGCGGAGCAATTTTCATATTGCGGTCGGTGCCGGCAGCGCGCATATTAGTCAACTGTTTGCCTTTCTGAAGATTGACAATCAGGTCGCCTTCTTTGCAATGTTCGCCGACAACCATTCCCTCATAAGTTTCTTCGTTGGGGTCAATGAAAAATGTTCCGCGCAATTGTAATCCGTCAATAGCGAACGGAACGGCTTTACCAGTTCCCATGCTGACCAATGCGCCATTCACGCGGCGTGGTATATCGCCTTTATACGGGGTATAATTGATAAACCGATGTGAAACAATCGCTTCACCGGCGCTGGCGGTAAGCGCACGACTGCGGAATCCGATAAGTCCGCGAGTCGGGATATGAAACTCTACCAACTGACGCACACCGCGAGATTCCATGTGCACCATCTCGCCTTTCCTGATTCCGGCCATTTCAATAATCCGTCCAGCGTATTCGTCAGGCACATCCACGGCCAGTATTTCCAGCGGCTCATGCCTGACATCGTCAATCATCTTATAAATTACATGGGGCTTGGACACGGCCAGTTCATAGCCTTCACGACGCATATTTTCAATTAGAATAGAGAGATGCAAAACTCCACGGCCACTGACAGTGAAAGATTCTCCGCCATTCTCTTCGACTCGCAGCGCAACGTCTCTTTCCTCTTCTTTAAGCAAACGTTCACGCAAGTGACGACTACTGACATATTTGCCTTCCTTGCCATAAAACGGGGAATCGTTTACCCGGAAAATCATTGAAATGGTGGGTTCATCAATCGCAATCTGCGGCATAGCTTCGGGATGTTCAGCGTCGGTGATGGTATCGCTGATATCAATATTTTCAATCCCGACGATAGCACAGATATCACCACAATGAACTATTTCAGCTTCTTTGCGAACCAAACCTTCAAAAAGTAAAATCTGCTTAATATTGGCTGGACCGACGGTTCCGTCACGTTTAATAATACTTAAAGGTTTGCCTTGACGCAGTGTACCGCGATAAACCCGTCCGATACCAATACGCCCGACATATTCAGAATAATCGAGGGATGCAATTTGAATTTGTACTGGTCCTTTTAAATGCGGAGGTGCTGGAATATATTCCAATATTGCATCCATAAGCGGCATGATTGAGGTTCTCTCATCGCCAAGATTTCTTACCGCCCAACCATCGCGTCCGCTGGCATAAAGCATCGGAAAATCGAGTTGGTCTTCTGATGCATTGAGTTCACAGAACAAGTCAAACACTTTGTCATGGACTTCACCCGGCCTGGCATCCGGCTTGTCTATTTTATTGATAACCACAATCGGCTTCAGGTTCAGCCGCAAAGCTTTATCAAGCACGAAACGGGTTTGCGGCATCGGGCCTTCAGCTGCATCCACCAGCAACAATACACCGTCAGCCAGTTTAAGCACGCGTTCAACCTGTCCACCGAAATCGCTATGTCCCGGAGTATCAATAATATTAATTTTAGCGTCTTTATAATTAATGCTGATATTTTTGGATAGAATTGTAATGCCGCGCTCGCGTTCCAAATCGTTGCTGTCAAGGAAACATTCCTTTACTTCCTGATTCGACCGGAACACATGGGCCTGTTTAAGTATTTCATCGACCAAAGTTGTCTTGCCGTGGTCAACATGCGCAATAATAGCTACGTTACGAATTTCATGCATGATAGTTGTATCTTTCCTGTCCTGAACTGGTTCTAATAAAATGAACTTTTAATATAGCACAAACCTTGCAGAGTTCATGCCTGTATGTAAAAATATAACGAAAATAAAAACCACGCCAGACACTAAAATACCCGGTTTGAAGCTGTATCCATCCCAATCCGGTAGCGCTGAAATCAACGCGGTCCGTCTAAGTATTTCATTAAGCAAGAGTATGCGCCCAATTTAACGCCAGTTTTTTTCTTGATTTTAAGCTGTATTTTCACGCCGCGCAAAGCATTTATAAATTCAGCTGTCTTAACGGACATTCCGGAGCGCAAATATATTTGTGGCAGAGTTCTTTACTGTTTTTCACCAGCAAAGCGTGATATTCATTATAAAGTTTGACATCTTCCGGCAGATTATCCATGAATATTTTTTGAAGCTCATGATAGGAAATATTCTCCGGCATACCAAAATGTCTGCTCGAAATGCGCCTGGTGTAAGCATCAATAACAAATACCGGCAATTCAAAACAATACAACAATATTGAATCCGCAGTTTCCGGGCCGACGCCGTTAACCGCAAGCAACGACTCCCGCCATTTTAACATCACTGTCTTGTTTTTTGCTCCAGTTGCGATTACGGCAGAATATTTCAGCCACCATTCCGCCACCGCCCGCAATCTCACGGCTTTCAACCGGAAAAAGCCGGAAGGACGAATCGCCTGTTCTAATTTATCTAAAGGCAGATTTAAGATTTTCCCCGGACATAACGCATCATTAAACTTCAGTAATTCAATGGCTTTCTCAACATTATGCCAGTTTGTATTTTGAGTAAGCACGGCGCCAGTGCAAACCTCCCACGAAGTTTCTCCCGGCCACCAGTACTGCCTGCCATAACAATCAAACAGCAGCTCAAATGCATCATTTATTGTTTTCTTCACCAAAAACTAAAGCCTCCAGTTCACAATAAGATTGAACCGTATAATCCGCGTCTTTCTCCCAGGATGTGCTATCGGGATTTTTGAAATAACAAGAAACTGCCCCGGCTGCTCTGGCAGACATTATGTCATGAATATAGTCGCCAATCATCAGACACTCTTCAGGTTTTATCTGCCATTTTTCAAGAATATGCAACACCGGTTCCGGGGCAGGCTTTATAAATGGATATTCACGGGTAAGCACGACATCAAAGTTGACCTTCATCCGTCGCAACAGAATATCAGAGCTTTTTCTGGTATTGCGAGTAATTATTCCAAGCTTTATGCCGCGTAACTGAAAATTATGCAATGCGGCTTCAACTCCCGGTTGCAACTGGTTGGTATTGCAAACCTCTTCCTCGTACAGTTCAATCAAATTCCATGCCCAACGCCTCTTCGCCTCCGGCCACGAAGCTATAACTTCAACAATATCTCCATCTGTCACGCCAAGCTTACGCCTAATTAAATCAAAATCAATAACCGGAACGGTGAGCGTGCCATCCATGTCAAAAATAATACCTTTAAAACGTCGATTATGCATTCCGGCGGCATCCTTTGAAACACAAAAGGACGGAGATTCTCCGCCCTCGTGTTTAGCTAAAATATATTGCTTATTTTACCAAATCTGAAAGATATGGAATTTCTATTTTCCTGCCTACTCTCTGCTGTTCCCAAAAATTAGCATATTGAATAACGGTAATCGCCACTGAAGCGCCAAGTATAATCAGCGTCACTACAGCCAGACAAGTATAGAGCAAAGACGCTTCAGAAGCCGCGGCCTTTCTGCCACTAACTCCGGCAGCAATTTTTTCCTGGTCTTTCTGTACACGCGGCGGACCTTTTGGCTCTTCGGCATCAGCCGCTGCTTTCTTTATGGACAGCCCGCCCTTCTTAGTTTCACCTTCAACCGCCGGCGGGGCATCCGCCGCTGCAGAAGATTGTTCGCCAGGCTCTTCATTCTTTTTACCCAGCTTCAACCCGCCAAGTTTGGGCACCGCCGGAACAGCCTGTTCATCAGCTTTCTTTTCCCCGGCGGCAACCGGCGGCTTTAAGTTGAGAGTAGGAGCGCTGGGAGAGATTTTCGATGCTGGAGCCAACGCAGGCGCTGACGAAGTAGCAGATTCAGGCGTAAGCCTGATTGTCGCTTTTGACGAACTGGACGGAGCCAGTTTAATGGATGATTCTGAGCTTTTCATGCTTTCGGCGTCTTCGGCGCCAGCAGTTGAAGGACGGAGCTTTATAGTTTGCTTTGCTCCTGGAACCGTCTTGAGTTGAGCGGCATCCGTCACCGGGGCGCCGACAACAGCGCCAGCTTCAGGAGTTGTTTTAGTTCCCGGCCGTTGTATTTTTACCGTGTCATCTATTTCAAACCGGTTGAGTTTTTCCTCTTCCGCGCCAGCCTCTTTACTGGCTTGCATCGCTGGATTAATGATAGTTTTCTGAGGGTCCAATCCAGGCTCGGCAGTTGCTATCGGAGTAACCGGTTTTAACATTACCGGCTTTAATCCGGGTTCGGCAGTTGCTACCGGAGCCGTCGGCTTTAACATTACCGGCTTTAATCCGGGTATTGCTGCCTGATTTGCTTCAAGCGGCTTAAGTTTTATCGTTTTTCTAGTCTGGGTTGCATCCAAACTTTTTTGTACATTTCCAGTATCTGAATCACGGGCCGCCAACGGGTCCCTAATTGAATCAACTGCCGTCGGGGCAAACGTTATGGTTTCAGAATCTTCCAGCATGCCAGTTTCTGCTACCGGAGCGACAGTTCCCGACTCAGTCAATTTTATCGTTTTTCGGGTCTGAGAATCTTCCAGCATGCCAGTTTCTGCTACCGGAGCGACAGTTCCCGACTCAGTCAATTTTATCGTTTTTCTAGTTTGAGAATCATCCAGCATGCCAGTTTCTGCTACC
>JBAYVM010000162.1:0-6698 GCA_041674645.1 Victivallaceae bacterium
AAAAAAGCATTCTTGTTAATTGAAAAAGTAAACGCCTCATGAAAAAATGGAGTTGTGCATTCACTCTTACAAAAAGAGCTATGTGCATTTAGTGTTACAAATTAAGAATAGTGCATTTAGTATTACAAGTGAGAATTTTTTAAGGAGAACGATACGCCTTGCGTGAGCTTTGTTTTGTGCTCAGAAATTTGTAAAAGTTAACGCATCGTTTGTAAGAGTAAATGCAGTTTTGTAAGAGTAAACGCATCATTTGCAAGAGTAAACGCATCATTTGCAAGAGTAAACGCACAACAAAAATCAATGGCGTGTCTTGCTTTTTTCATTTGTAAGAGTAAACGCACAACACCTCCGTTCAAATCTGGAAGTTTGTGCGTTTACTTTTTCAATTGACCCAAAAAGCATTCAGCCTGCCGGTGAGTTGCTCCGTTTTTAAGTTTCGCTGCCAGAACGGAATAGTCAGTGGGCATCGCAATGGTTTCTGCTTCCGGATGCTGATTACGAAACCAGGTTAATTGACGGCGGGCTAATTGCCAGGTGGAGGTGATGATTTCCTCCTGCATTCGTTCATAAGAAATTTTGCCGTCAAGATATTCGTTGATAATACTGTATCCGAGAACCTGACGGGCGGTTGGCGTGTTCAGAATGCCCTGACTGATTGCCTCTGCGGCTTCTGCTATCCAGCCGGCTTCAAGCATTGCAGCCGTTCTGGTCGCAATCCGGCGCTTCAGTTCATCCCGTTCCCAGGCAAGGCTCCAAACGGTTGCGCGGTAGCGCATTCGCGGCGTGTTCAGAGTTTGTAGTTCGGTGATGGACTTTCCGGTAAGCTTGAATACTTCCAGCGCCCGGATAAGTTTACGGCGATGCTTATGCCAACGTTCATAATCTGCCGAATCCAGTTTTTGCATCAATTCTTTGAGCTTTTCAAAGCCTGCATCATGGTCGTATTGGCGGTCAAGTCCGGCACGGAGAACCGGGTCGCCGGGAAGTTCATTCAGTCCGTAAAGCAGAGAGCGGATGTAAAATCCGGTTCCGCCCGCCACAATTGGCAATTTTCCGCGTCGTCGAATGTCAATAATTGCGGCTTCTGCCAGCTTGAGAAAAATATAGACATCCAGTTTCTGGTCGATATCAAAAAGATTGAGCAGGTGGTGTTTCACCTTGAATAATTCTTCGGCTGAAGGTTTGGCGGTACCAATATCCAAACCGCGATACAATTGCATCGAGTCGGCGGAAATAATTTCTCCGTTAAAATCTTGCGCGATTCTGAGCGCAAGTTCGCTTTTCCCGCTGGCGGTAGGCCCTGCGATGACGATGATTTCTGGCTGGTCAGACATTTTTTGCTCCGGACGGTTGACTTCAGGAGATATTTTCAATGATGTCTTTTGTTTTGTTCTGCTTTTGAATGGTTTTCAGCGGCCGGAAAAAAACTGAAAGGAAAAAGATCGTTACGCCGACACAAATCGCGCTATCGGCGACGTTAAAAGCCGGCCAGTGCCAGCTTTTTATATAAAAATCCAGAAAGTCGATTACTTCACCGCGCCAGATGCGGTCAATTGAGTTGCCGATAACCCCGCTGAGGACAATGAACAATGCAAAATAGCGTTCTTGCCAGCCTTCAGTCAGCCAGCGCATAAAAAATATCGAAGCTCCAATAACGACGGCTCCAATAATCAGTAACAGCCAGGCGTAGCCGTGAAGAATTCCCCAGGCTGCGCCTTTGTTGGTAATCAATGTCAGGTTGAAAAAATCTGGAATAATTGGAATGCGCTCTCCCAGAGTGAGGCGATTTTCAGCAATGATTTTGGTGGCTTGATCTAAAATAAGCAAAAAGCCAGCCAAAAACAGACACCATGCAATAAGTTTCTTTTCACCGGCGCTGCCAGGCTCAGATTTTTTTAGTAACTTAATCAACGTAAGGATTTCTTCCGTTGTTTTGTTCGCGAACAGATTTGCATTTGATGCAATAACAGGCATAAGGTTTTACTTCAAGCCGGGCTTCTGGAATCTCTTTATTGCAATCAAGGCATTTACCGTATTCGCCGTCAATCAGCCGCTGGATGGCGTCTTCGATTAATTCCAGCATGTTGCCTTCTTCAGTCAGCATTTGCAGCTCCATCTCGTGGCGCGAGTTATCGCTTCCGAGGTCGGCCATATGAGTCGTAACCCCTTTTTTGTCGGAATTTGCAGTGTCTAAAGCATCTTCAACGTGATATTTCATTTGTCCTAGAACCATGTCTCTATTGGTCATCAGATTGTCGAAATACAGTTTCTTTTTGCCAGTAAATTTAGGAGGATTTAAATACTTGGAGCTAGGCATAATCATAATCCTTACTTTAAATATCAAAACTTCTATAAGTTAAAATTCTGGAACCGCTAAAAATATCATTAATCAACTTTTTTTCAAGATTCAACTTTGCTTATTTTGCAATAAACATTAGATTCATCAGGGTTATTAAACACTACAGAAGAAAGGACTGATGAATACTGATAATATAGATTTACACGTGCATAGCGCTTATTCGGACGGAACTGATGAACCGGCGGCCTTGATTGCTCTTGCCGCTGAGACAGGATTGAGTGCGATTGCTCTGACGGATCACGATACTGTCGCCGGAATTGATGAATTCATGGCTGCCGCAGAAGAAATTCCGGGGTTGCAGGCAATTCCCGGCGTTGAAATATCTTCCCATGACAACGGTCGGGAAATCCATCTGGTAGGGCTGTTTGTCGACCACCATTCCGGAGTTCTACTGGAATTTTTGGATGGAATTCAACGTTGCCGTCATAACCGGAATCTGCAAATTGCAGAAAAACTGGATGCTTTAGGCTATAGAATTGACTTGAAGAGCCTTGCCGTCGGCTCTAACACTGTTGTTGGACGACCGCATTTTGCCCAAGCGCTGATAGAAAAATATGAGTTCACCACTTCCGGTGAAGTTTTTGACCGGCTTTTGAAACGCGGAGCTCCGGCTTATGTTCCGCGTTACATGCCGCCGACAGGAGAAGTTATCAGATTTATCCACCTGGCTGGCGGTGTTGCAGTGTGGGCGCACCCGATTTACCGCGATCAGAAAGAACGTTCCTGGGCCCGGCGGCTGTTGCGGAAAATGGTTCCGGAAAAATTAGACGCCGTCGAAGCGTATTATTCCGGATTCAGCGATTATCAGACTCAACTCATGTTGGAATTTGCAAAAGAATTCGACCTGGCGGTTTCTGGCGGCAGTGATTATCACGGCGGCCGTTATCAGGAAGTTAAGCTGGGAACAGGCGATGGTAATTTAAAAGTGCCGAAAAATTTAATTCCCGCGCTTTTACAGCGGTCTCAAAGGTATATATTAGCTGGAGCATAATAAAAAATCCGGGAGAATAGAATGATGAGATTTAAGACTAGCAGCAGTTTATGCGTTGTAATTCTGGCTGGCATCGGCTTGGGATTGATTGCCGGTTGTAATTCTGAGCCGAAAAATCCTGAATCTGGCAAGTTTGTTGCTGACATGAAGCAAAAATTTAAGGATATGCAAGACCCGAACTCCGCAACGCCGAAAGCCAGAGCATTTGCTATGGAAAAGCTCAATAACGCTTCCAATGAAGAACTTGACCTGATTCAGAATGGCAAGCCGGTTATCGGAAATAATTATGACGGCACGCAATATTCATTTACCTGGAAAGCTCCAGCGGGGAAAAAGCATATTGAAGTATTGACTACTCCGCCGCCTTGCGAACCCATTGCCGTATTCAGAGTTGACCGGGTTTATTATCCATAGATAAAAATCTCTGTGAAGGCAGCAAAAAAGTCAATTTTATCCGCAGCCAAAAAACGGTTCGAGGAAATAAAAAACTCAACCCTTTTTTCCCGGTTGCCAGCGTTACTAATTTTGAGCGGTATTGTCAACGGCATTCTGCCCCGGGTGGCTTGTGTTGACGAATCTCCAAGCTTGACTCTTGCAATCCCGCTCTTTGCAGTTGTTCTAATTTTTCTCTTGCTTCCGCGCAAAAAGTGCGTCATTTTTTTAGTTTCAACTGTTGCCGGAATATGCGCATCACTATTTGTCGCCTGGTTGCCAGCGGATAATTTTGAGCGAATTTTGGGACAACGAGACCGGAATGCCGAAGTAACCGTCCGAATTATTGATTCTTCATGTTGCGGCAAAAATATTCCGTGGATGGATAATCCGTCATTGATTCAAGCGGAAGTTTTAACCGTCAAACTTTCCGGCGATGAGCAGGAACACAATGTTTCCGGACAAACGATGCTCCGTCTGCCGAAAGACGCCCCCTTGCTTTTTTACGGAGATGTCCTACGGCTTAGCGGAGTATTCATTATCCCTGACTCTACCGCTTACTGCCGTAAAATTACCGTGTCGACATCAGACGGGAAAACGACGGATGTTTATAACGGCTTAAAGCCAGTGTCCGGCAATTTTGATTTCAATGACTATTTGAAGGCTCGCGGTTTCTCCAGAATTTTCAATTGCCGGGAAATTACCGGCAGTGAAAAAACGACGACTGGAATTTACACGCGAATCATGGAGTTGCGAAATTTTCTGCTGAAACAGGCAGATGAAAATATTGCATCTCAAACCAACCGGCGCATTTTGGCGACGCTGCTGTTTGGTTGTCGGCAGGGCGTTGATTCGCAACTGAAAAATGCTTATATAAAAAGTGGAACCATTCACATTTTTACCGTAAGCGGCCTGCATGTAGGCATTCTCGCTCTGGCGTTGTTCTGGTTGTTGCGCTGGGTGCCATTCCGCTTAAGACATGCAATCATACCATTTCTTATTCTGGCTTACGTTGCTGCCACCGGCATGAATCCTCCGGCAACCAGAGCGTTGATAATGATTTCCATCTGGTGTTTCTGCCGGACATGGCTGCTTTACATTCCGGCGTTGAATATTGTTTTTTTGACAGCGGCTGTGCTTCTGTTGAAAAACCCTTATTATTTGAAAGATATGGGATTCCTGTTTTCATTCACCGTGGTCGGATTCCTGATTGCCGCTGCAGAAAATATCAACTATCTGGCGCGGCTGTGTGGCGAAAAAATGTTATGGACTCCGCCCGTCTGTCGCAACCGGCTGGAAACGGTTAAATGCGCCTGGCAGAAAAAGTTATTTATTGCGCTAACTGGCTGCGTTGTCGCCTGGCTGGCGAGCAGTGGCATTTGTCTTTATTATCAGGGGATTTATTTCCCGCTGGCGATTATTGCCAATTTTCTACTCATTCCGCTGGTATGGGTGTTATTCAATCTGGTGTTTTTTAAGTTGATTCTTTCTCTGTTGTTTTTCGGCGGACCGTTGCTGGCGGCAATGTTCGACCTTTTTCTGGACGTTATCAACAACATTATCGTTTGCTCCTATGACTTGTTTGAATCCACCGGTGCGGTCAGACCGCCGCTGTGGTCATTATTTTGTTTTTACATTTTGCTGGCGGCATTGGTTTCTGCTAGAAAAAAGAAGTTTTTCCTTTCGGCGTTATGCGGAGTTGCAATCTGCATACTGTTCTGGAATTTACAGGCGCTTTTCCTGCCGCCTTCCGTAACGGTTCTGCGCGGCGGCGAAAGCCCGGTTCCGGCAATTGTGATTTGCGTTCCGGAAAATGGTTCGGCGCTCGTAGTCAACGTTCCATCTTTTGAAATAGCGCAATGCATCAATTCCATTCTGGCGGATAACGGCATTCGCCGGATTGACCGGCTGATTTTTACCGGCAATCGTCGGGATTGTGTCGCCGGAATAAAATATTTGGTAAGCAAGACTGCCGCTGATTCAATAATTCAACTGCAACCGCAGAATCGCAGTAAAGTTTTCGCCGCGCTACTGGCTGAAGCAACACACGGAAATGACTTCCGCTCCGGCGTTTCCGGCAAAAACTCCATTGCGGTTTATCAGGATGCGGTAACAAAGATTATCGGTGAAAATCCGGATTTAAGTATTGAATATATCGCGCCGCAATTTAATATAAAGATTGCAGTTAAACGCGATGAAAGCGGCGTTGACTGTTTCAGTGTGAAAGCGGCGGATGGTCCGCCGGTGGATTTTGTCATTGAACGCAGTAATATTTTGGAAATGAGGGAATATGTCTTTAAGCAATAAGAAACTGAAGATCTGCCATGTGATAACCCGGATGATTGTCGGTGGCGCCCAGGAAAACACTTTGTTTACCATCATCGGACATATTCAAAAAGGCCATGAAGTGGTGCTGGTAACCGGTCCTTCGCCCGGTCCGGAAGGTAAATTGCTGCAGAATGCGGATTTCCCGAAATTCGAGATAGTTGAAATGCCTTCGTTGACCCGGGAAATGCACCCGGTAAAAGATATAAAAGCATATTTCGAGATGAAAAAGTTTTTTAAAGAACGCAAGTTTGATGTTGTTCATACCCATAGCTCGAAAGCTGGAATTTCCGGTCGCGCCGCCGCCTGGGCGGCAAAAGTTCCGGTCGTCGTTCATACCGTTCACGGACAGGCGTTTCACCGTTACGAAAAACCCTGGAAAAACTTCTTATACATTAGTTTTGAACGTTGGGCGGCCAAACGCTGTCACCGGATTTATGCCGTTGCCCAAGCGATGATTGATCAGTGCGTGACAGCAAAAGTCGCGCCGCGGGAAAAATATCAGGTGGTTTACAGCGGAATGGAAATAGACAAATTTCTGAATTCCAAGCCGGAACCGGAGCTACGGGATAAACTGGGAATTCCCGCTGG
>JBAYVM010000163.1:0-6669 GCA_041674645.1 Victivallaceae bacterium
ACATCCAGAATAGTTTTGCGCAAATCAACCAGGTGTAAGCGCTTGTACATCGGCGGATGGCTTTTAGGATCATTGATTCTAGTTTTTTGCAAGTATTCAAATAAATTGCTAAACCCGTCATTATCCATGTCTTCGCTGGCATCATCAGGATTTTTGGGGTCAAGTCCGAGCTTTTCCTCAATGTTATTCGGAATGCCGTCGCCATCAAGGTCATCGTCATTCGTCGGTCTTACAATCACGGGTTTGGAACTTTTTACCGGACGCGGCAATTCGCCTGAACATATCTGGCATTTATGTGGAGCATTAAGGAAGTCATATTCCGGCACTAGATAACTGCAATGCGGACATCTGGCAATTTTGAACGGAATAACCAAGTCCGTATAAATCAGGTCGGCAGGTTCCCGCGGAGCGGCAGGTTTCCATTCTGTGTTTGTGGTGAAAATCGCATTCGTATCGAAATCCGCGCTGTTAAAGTCAACATTGACATAATCCGGGCTCTGGGTCGGAATCATCAAATCTTTGGCTGTTATTTCGTTGGTAGACTTGATGATATTAATGAGATAAATTAATGACAAAATAAACACCAGCAGCAAAACTGCGAGCATAATTTTTTCATAATGTTTTTTAAGAAAATCCAACAAAATTTAAGCCTCCTTAATTCAATTCTTCAGCAGAATAAACAACATAATCAATATCCAAAGTTGCATTACACAGTTTATCTTTACCGATTAGCGGAACCCCGTATCCAGTGCGTTCGTTGAAAGGAATCCCTTTTTCCGGGTCTTCTTCTCGCTTTGCGGCCGATGTTTTTTTGGCATTTTCAGGCTGCGGATGGAGTCCTGAAGCGTCTGGAGCGCCAGATTGTATTCCCTGTGCAGAATTGGTTATAGCGTCAAATCTGACAGCTTCATTTTTTAACAAGTCACTGTCATCAATAATTTTTTGTGCTAAATCTTCTTTTTTTGAAATAGAGATGCCTCTGATGATATATACCCGGTTGTCTTCATAAGCATCATAAAGCAGTTTTATCAGTCTTCTTACACTGTCAAGATTTCCGCTAACACTGATTTTAAAACGATAGTAAGTGTAATTGCCGTCTTTCCGTCCGACAATACTTGATTTCTCAAAAGAATCGAGCTGATATATTCTGGAATTGGCGATGCGCCGGGCAAGGTCGGCAATAATATCCCAAGTTTTTACAATGTCCGGTATGCTGTTTTTATCTGCTAGAGTCTGAAAGTCAAAAGAAAAATAAGAAACGTTGCTGCCGAGTCCTACTTGTTTTTCTCCAAAAATATCGATTAGTTTAAATCGAATACTGCGCATGAAAGAATCACATTTTACCGTGGAAAACGAGAGATTGCGAGACAACCCTAAAGTGCCAAGAAAAATTTCATCAACATTATTCTCATCAATATTTTCCAGGGAAATTTTGCGGGCTTCGATGGTGAATTCACGCATTGCTTGGTCCCATTTGTCGTAACCTTTGAAGCTGGCTTTGAACATGCGATAGACCTGATCGCGGGTGGTTCCCGATTTTTTGTTGATTTCCCAGAACGCATTGAACCGATTCTCAAACTCATCCAGTTTTATGCCCATTGTGTCAGCAAATTTAGTTAATGCAATGCGATACGGGTGTCCGAAGCTATTTCTGATATCTTTGACTTTGACTTTATAGCGTCTGATATCATTTCTTATCCGGTCAAGGTTACCCGCGACAGGCGCAGGCTTTTTGCCGATTAATGTTTTAATCTCATTTCTGAGGTCTTCGGTTTCTTTAATATATTTTTTCATGCCGGTATGCGCAATGGTTACCATATAAGCAAGAATCAGGGCGGCGACTAATGCAACCCCCAAAAAACTGAACAGCCATATATTTTTCTTTACAAATCTATTCATATTTCTTTAATCTTATTTCTTTATTGGTTCTTTTAGCTTCAGAAGAAGCTTGAATGACGTAATATTATTTTTACCTTTATCGCCGACATAGTTTTCAAACACAATCGCATCTTCGCCTTCTTCGAAAAACTTTGAATCCTTCAAGTTTTTTTTCAGCGCTTCTTCGAGCAACACATTCTTTTTTAAGACGAGCGAGTGCCCGTAGATTTTTAGCTGTTTAATTTCTACCGGAGCATCAGGCGTTGCCGGACCTCTGCCGCCTTCAGCCCCGCCAAACATACCCATGCTTCTTGCCGCCGGGGCATTGGTCGGTCCAACTCCTTCTACGAGCGTAAACCACATTTTGTCCGGCATGATTCTTTGAATTTCTTCATACAGTTGAATCCACAGTTGCCGTTTTTTTATTATGGCAAGCGCTTCATCGTATTGACCTTTGGTATCTTGCAGCTCACGGTAAACGCCTTTGACTTTTCCTTCCATCGTAGTAGTTTTTTCCACTTCACCTTTTGTGATGTCAACGCGTTTTCTATCAAAGTCAAATCTTCTGGTTACCCCCCAGTATAATACCAGCAGGCAGAGGATTACTGAAATCGCACTCGCATAAAAGTAAGGTTTCTTTTTTTGCAGAGCTTTATATTTTTTAATCGAAGGCGGCATCAGGGATATTTCTACCGGACATGATGCAACATGTTGTAACGCCATTCCGATAAGTTCCGAAAACATAGGTGCAACTTCAAGCAGTTCTTCTTTGTTTATTTCTCCGCCAAGAGTAACAATTTGGAATGCATTAAGATATTCTACCGGAATTTTCAGCTTTTCATTAAAAAAGCGGGGAGTGTATGCCATCAGTGAACTGCCGCCGCCCAGAAAAAGGCGGACTGGACGATTGCCACTGTATTGCGAACGCCAAACGTTGATAGAACGGTTGATTTCTCCATGCAATCTGGTCATCACATTTCTGGCAATTTTTGATACGGTCGCTGCCACTTCCGAATCCGGTTCTTCGTACGCACCGCCTAGCGCCACGAATCCGTGTCGGCGCTTGAGCTCTTCTGCATCAGAGAAGCCGATGCCGAATTCTTTGCTGATTTGCTGGGTTATTGAGTAACCGGCAATAGGAATTGTTCGAGTGAAGATACGGTCGTTGTCAACAAACACTAAGCTGGAGCATCTGCCGCCAATATTTAAGAGTAAATCACATTGTTCATGTCCAATCTGATTGGCTTTAGCCGCATTAAAAAATGTTATCGGGGCTATTTCTATCGATAGAATTTCTTTCCCCGCGTCTTGAAGGACATTGGCAAAAGCGGTTACTACCTCACTTTTTACTGCAACAAACAATGCCTCCATTTCATCAACAGTTTCCTCGACGATTTCTTCCTGCGGTTCGGCATTTTCTTCGACCGGTTCAATAATTTTTTTATTTTGAACAGTAATGGAATGTTTAATTAGCTGATAATCCCAGATAACCTCTTCCATTGGATATGGAACGGTTTGTTTTGCTTCGTATTCAACTATTTGCGCGATATGACTGCGGTCTTCGCCTAAAGGCGGCAATTTGCTTAAGCGGGAAAAAGCAGATTGCCCTGAAATGGAAAGTCTTACATTTTTAGATTTGAAATTATTATCGGCGACAATTTTGTCAAATGTTGAGGCAAATGTTTCTGCAAGATTGCCTTCTTTCTGTTCGTCATCGTATTCAAGAAAAGCAAATTTTTCTAAAACAATACCGCCTCCGACAGGGAAACTGAATTCCGCTACCTTCAGGCTGTCGCCGCCGACATCAATTGTTAATACTGTATTTTCTTTCGCCATTTCACAATCTTACGCTAAACATTATCGTTATTTTACTTGTTCTTTTATCATATCATAATAATCATACTGTATAAATGCCCACGGGGTTTTGCTTCTGGAAAGAATGAAATTTTCCAGTTTTAACGCATTACTTACCGGTCCGGAATATTTTTCAAAAAGCTCATACGCTTTTCTTTCAGAGACATTTTTAACATCAGAAATTCCACTGCCCAGCAAGATGCGGTTTTTGGTGTAGAAACTTACTCTGGCTAAAATGGTATTTTCTTTATATTTTGTGCCGGGTCTGGAGTAACGTGCAATGACCTGTGGCGGAACTGCCATCAGCGCCTGGTGCTTTTTGCCGTCCAGTTGAATTGACCAGTAAGTAGTTGAACCGGTCATCAGCGCCATGATTTCCTGACCTTTGTAGGCAGCCGGGAACAAGACATCAACTTCCATGGTTACGTCATCCAGCCAATCGTAATTGTTCTGGCCAGTAGCAATCCGTGGAGCGGTATATGAGACTTCGAAGGCAAGCCACTTAGTATCTGATTTTAATGAATTAGGATAGTTGTCAACAGTTATCTGGGGAGTGTTGAGGAATTTTACATGAATTTGAATGTTTTTAAACGACCCGCGTGCCTGCATCTGTGCGTTCAAGCCAGAAAGAATAGAAAAAAATACGGCCAGACTACAGACCATCGCAGCTGTTGCTCTCATTCCGTTCCTCCGCAAAGTTAAAAATTATCACAACTATAGTATAAAAGATTAGTGTAAAATAACTGCCAAATAAACTTTTTCAACCGTTAAAAGGCAATAAAATCCACGAATATATAACTATTTTATTACACATATCCACAACGGTATACATTGTGGAATCTGCCTCAAAATTACTTCTTTCCCGGAATGGTACTGTCTTTAGCCGCAGCCGGAACCGTCTTAACTGCCACATCCGGCGCTTTTTCGTTTTTTGTTGCGACCTCTGTTTTGACGGATTTCTGTTGTGCTTTTGCATCGGCCGTAATATCCATATTAATCTCGGCAACGCTTTTTTCTTTGCCGCTGTGACCAACAACTACAGCCAGTAGCAAAGTAAGAATAAAAAACAATGCGGTCATAATCACTGTAAGTTTTGTCATGTGACTGCCGGCATGGGCACCGAAAACTGATTCTCCAACTCCGCCGAAAGCTGCTCCAAAGCCGCCGCCTTTTGACTGCTGAATCAAAATCAAGCCAATCAAAAGCAATGCGATTACTACTACCAGTGTATATAATACAACGGTCAAAACGCTCATAATTTTATTCCTGCTATTATTTAATGACTGAAAAAAGAGTTGATACATATACAGCCGTTGCCTGGAAAAGTCAAATGAATATCCAGCAACGGCTGTAAGTAATTTTATGGTAGAAACCCAGTTTCAAATAGATGAAACGGGTTATCTGACCGCATTCTTGATTAATTGCGCGAAACTGTCAGCTTTTAAGCTGGCGCCGCCAATCAATCCGCCATCGATATTTTTCTGTGCGACCAGTTCCGCTGCGTTATCCGGCTTCATGCTACCGCCGTATTGAATACATACTTTTTCCGCGGCTTCTGCTCCGAACATATCTTTCAGCTGGCAACGGATATAATTATGAGTTTCCTCTGCCATTTCAGGAGTAGCGGTTTTGCCGGTGCCGATGGCCCAGACTGGTTCATAGGCAATGATAATCCCAGCCATTTGTGCTGGCGTAATGCCTGCCAGTCCGCCTTCGAGCTGAGTAAACAATACTTTTTCCGTGAGTCCGCTCTCGCGTTCTTCAAGCAACTCTCCGATGCAAACCATTGGCTTCAAGCCTGCGGACAGAGCGGCGTTCAAACGTTTATTGACAGTTTCATCGGTTTCGCCGAAATATTGACGACGTTCGCTGTGACCGATGATGACATATTCCACGCCGGCTTCTTTCAACATTGCGCCGGAAATTTCACCGGTAAATGCTCCGGATTCCGCCCAGTGAATGTTTTGAGCTCCAACTTTCACGTTGGAACCAGCGGCAGCTTCGACCACTGCGCTCAGGGCAGTGAACGGCGGGCAGACGACAATATCAACCGCAGTTACGTCTTTTACCAGAGCTTTCAGTTCGTTGACGAGCGCTTTGCCTTCGGAGGCGGTTTTATTCATTTTCCAATTACCGGCGATAACTACTTTTCTAGACATATTGATGTCTCCTGTTATAAAAAATTAATGATTATGCGTCAGCGAGAGCAACTACTCCCGGAAGCTGTTTGCCTTCCAGAAATTCGAGAGAAGCGCCGCCGCCAGTTGAAATGTGACTCATTTTGTCGGCCAGGCCGGACTGATTAACTGCGGCCACGGAATCTCCGCCGCCGATGATGCTGACGGAATCACTGTCGGCTACCGCTTTGCATACCGACATGGTGCCGTTGGCAAAATTTGGCATTTCAAAACAGCCCATCGGACCGTTCCAGATAACCGTTTTGGCGCCAGCGATTTCATCGCAATAAAGTTTTACAGTTTTTGGGCCAATATCCAGCGCCATCCAGCCGTCTTCAATATCATTGCCTACAACTTTGGTGCTGGCGTTATTGTCAAACTTGTCAGCCGCGACATTGTCAACCGGAAGCAAAAACTTCACGCCTTTGGCTTTTGCCTTGTCCAGGGTATCTTTGGCGACATTTACCAGATCGTTTTCACAAAGCGAACTGCCAACGTTGTGGCCGAGCGCTTTCAGAAAAGTGTAAGCCATTCCGCCGCCGATGAGGATAGTGTCAACTTTTTCCATCAGCGCCATCAGCACTTCGAGCTTTCCGGATACTTTAGCGCCGCCGATGATGGCAACAAACGGACGTGTCGGGTGAGCGACGGCCTTGCCGAGGTACTGCAATTCTTTATCCATCAGGAAACCGGCAACACTGTTCTGTTTGCCCATAATGTCGGCAATAATTGCGGTTGAAGCATGGGCGCGGTGAGCAGT
>JBAYVM010000164.1:0-6620 GCA_041674645.1 Victivallaceae bacterium
GGATAGAGAATTTATCGGAAAAGCGGCGTTGGTTTCAGAGCCGGTGGAGAAAAAATTAGTTGCCATTGCTTTGGACGGACGCCGGGCGACGCGTCATGGCGCGGAGGTTTGCGATGAGAGCGGACGGCAGATTGGTGTGGTCACTTCCGGAGCTTTTGCCCCGTCGCTGGAAACAGCGGTGGCAATGGCTTATGTGCGCACCGACCATTGTCCGGAAAGCGGAAGACCAATACTGTTGACAGCCGGAAAAGGACTGATTCCAGGAGTTGTTGCCGAGCTGCCGTTTTACAAAACGAGCTCAGTAAGAAAAAAACTTTAAAAAATATTCATATTTTAATGTTTTATTTGCTTGATTTTTCCCTTTAAAATGGTTAAATCTGCTTTGCAATAAAATTTATTTTAAAGAAAACATTATCACAGGTAACATAAGGAACGAACGATTTATGAAATACTATTCAGAAGATCATGAATGGGTAGAAATTGAAGGCATTGAGGCCACGGTGGGAATTTCTGAATACGCAGCGAACGAACTGGGCGACATTACCTATGTCGAGCTGCCTTCGGAAGATGACGATTTTATCGTTGGAGATACGCTGGGCGTGGTAGAATCCGTCAAAGCGGCATCAGATGTTTACAGTCCAATCAGCGGCACGGTTTGCGCGATTAATGATGCTTTGGAAGACGAGCCGGGACTGATTAATGAATCACCGGAAGACAAAGGCTGGCTGTGCAAGCTGATTAATTTTGACACATCCGAACTGGATGATATGATGACTCCTGACGCTTACACCAAGTTTCTCAAGTCACTTCATTAATCATTATCTAAACAGAAAATATGCGCGAGGCCGGTTATAATCGGCCTCATTGTTTTTTATAAATTAAAGTTTTTACCTGAAATCATGGATAAAGGAGGGCAGTTCAATTGCCGTATATTGCGAATACTGATGCCGACCGCCAGGAGATGCTTAAAACTATCGGATGCTCCAGCTTCGAAGAAATGTGGAAACTGGCGCAGGTAAATGCCCCTGCCCCGTCACTATCCGATTTGCCACACGGATTGTCAGAATATGAAGTAGTTAACCGCCTGAAAAAGCTGGCCGGAAAAAATGCTTCTCAGCTGGTTAATTTTCTGGGAGCCGGATATTATGACCATCTCATTCCAGCCGCAGTGAGTGAAGTTACCTCACGATCAGAATTTTACACTGCCTATACGCCTTATCAGCCGGAAGCATCACAGGGAACATTGCAGGCAATTTACGAATATCAGTCCGTGATTTGCCGGTTGACTGCCATGCCGGTGGCAAATGCATCGCTTTATGACGGCGGAACCGCATTGTTTGAAGCCATGATGATGGCAGTCCGCATCACCAAACGCCGGCAGGCAGTGATTTCGGAAGCAGTTTCACCAATTTTCCGGAAAATGATTCAATGTTATAGCGGCAATCTGGACATCGAGCTGATTGAAGTTCCGGCAGGAGTTGATGATTCAGCTCAGACCGCGCTGTTAAAAGCCGTTACCGATCAGACCGCCTGCGTAATTGTCCAGTATCCGAATGTTTTCGGCACAATTGAAGACTGGTCGGCATTTGTCGACAAAATCCATGCCGGCAAAGCGCTGGCAATTTGTTCTACTTACCCGATTGCGCTGGCGCTGCTGAAGCCGCCGGGCGAAATGAATTTTGATATTGTCACCGGCGAAGGCCAAAGCATGGGAATTCCGTTGAGTTTCGGCGGCCCATACCTCGGTTTTATGGCGGTTCAGGAAAAACACATGCGCAAAATGCCCGGACGCATCTGCGGACGCACGGTTGACCTGGAAGGCCGCGACGGCTTTGTTCTGACGTTGCAGACCCGCGAACAGCATATCCGCCGGGAAAACGCCATGTCTAATATTTGCAGCAACGAAAGTCTTTGCGCAATCAGCGCTCTGGTTTATCTGTGTTGCATGGGAAAGCAGGGCTTGATTGACGTTGCGGAACTCTGCGCCGCCAAAGCCGTATTTGCTCGCGAACAATTGCTGGCGATAAAAGGCGTGGAACCGGTAGGTGGAGAAGCTTTCTTCAATGAATTTGTCGTAAGACTTCCTGGAGACGCCGCAGAAATTGTGGGCAAAATGATTGATAAAGGATTCGCTCCCGGCTTTCCGCTGGGACGTTATTATTCCGATCGCAAAGACCAACTGTTGGTCGCTGTTACAGAAAAACGCACCAGAGAAGAAATCAAAGCTCTGGCAAATGCATTGGAGGCTGTACTGTGGAACTGATTTTTGCAAAAAGCAGAGAAGGACGCAGAGGCTCTTCGCTTCCTAAAGCGGATGTGCCAGAACGGAATGCCATTCCGAAAAATATAAAACGCAAAAATCCGGCGGGCATGCCGGAAGTGACCGAGCAGGATGTAATGCGTCATTTTACGTTGCTCAGCCGGAAAAATATGGGAGTTGACACCAATTTCTATCCGCTCGGCTCATGCACAATGAAATATAATCCAAAATTTCACGAACGGATTGCTACGCTTCCGGGCTTTGCCGACCTGCATCCGCTGTTGCCGCAGTTGCGACACGGCGGAGCGCTGACGCAAGGCGCGCTGGCAGTGATTTACGAAGCGCAGACGATATTGAGTCACCTGCTCGGATTTGCCGATTTCACCATGCAGCCGCTGGCGGGAGCTCACGGCGAACTTACTGGCGTTATGTTGATTGCCGCCTATCACAAGGCGAGAAAAGATTCTCAACGTAAAGTTATGCTGATTCCGGATGCCGCGCACGGCACCAATCCAGCGAGCGCCGCAGTGGCCGGATTATCCACACAAGAAATCATGACCGACAGCGAAGGCAATGTTGACCTGGAAGATTTAAAACGGCACTTGGGCCCGAATGTCGCCGGATTAATGTTGACCTGCCCGAGCACGCTCGGACTTTTTGACAAACACGTCAAAGAAGTCTGTGACCTTGTCCACCAGGCTGGCGGTCTCACTTACTGCGACGGCGCAAATCTTAACGCCATTATTGGACGGGTGCGCCCCGGCGATCTCGGATTTGACGTAATGCATGTTAATTTGCACAAAACCTTCTCCACGCCTCACGGCGCGGGCGGTCCGGGCTCCGGTCCGGTCGGCGTCGCGGAATGTCTGGTTCCGTATCTGCCGGTATCCCGCATCCGCAAACGCGAAGACGGCACTTATGCCCTGGAATACACTTACAGCGACAGTATTGGCTATATCGCGCCGTTTTACGGCAACTTTGCCATTATTCTCCGGGCTTACGCCTACATGTTGACGCTAGGTAGCGAAGGGTTCAAACGCGTCAGTGAAAACGCCGTGCTCAGCGCCAATTATATGCGGAAAAAACTGGCGCCGTATTTTGACCAGAAATGTGACCGGACTTGCATGCATGAGTGCGTATTTTCCGCTACACGTCAAGTTGCAAAAGGCGTTCACGCGCTGGATATTGCCAAGGCGTTGATTGATCGCGGTTATCATCCGCCGACGATATATTTTCCACTAATCGTACCAGAAGCCTTGATGATTGAACCGACTGAAACAGAATCTAAAGAAACTCTGGACGCTTTTATTGACGCAATGATTGATATTGCGAAAATGACGGATGTGAATCCGGAAGAAATCTTGAAGTGTCCGGTTACAACTCCTGTCAGACGGATGGACGAAACTCGCGCCGCAAGAAATCCCATGCTGGCGGATGTTGGCTGAAAAATATAATGTATTAAGCCTGTCGGCATCAACCGGCAGGCTTTTTTAGTTTCCTGCCTGTTCAAGTTGCTGTCTGAATTCCTTCAAAGTCAAAAGCCTGCGAGCAGGTGATTTCATATAAATAACGTTTACAGCTGGAGGTTTCCCGTCAATATAAATCAAGGTGTCTCCTCGGAAAGGCGCCAGACAGTAATCATCAACTCCGTATTCGCAAACATTCCGCGAGTAAATGTAAAACGCATCAGGCGGAACGGTTGTCGGGTTCAGATTCTTCACTGGACAGTATAAAGGCGTGTTGGTAACCGCAGACAATACATTCGGCAACGGTTTTTCCACATAGCCAAATTCCGGGATGGTCAACATTTGCAGAAACGGTCCTTTGGCGACAATCGTGTGATTAAAATAATTCTCTTCTAGAAATTTGCACAGTCTGCGGTTACCGTCCAGATCTTTCAAGTATCCGCGGTTGCGTTCCAGCAAATCCCCGGAACGCGACAAGCCTGCCGGCAGTGCCGGGAGAAAACGGTTATCCCAGCACAGATAACCGGCAACTGCCAAAATAACCGCCAATGGAATAGCAACAGTGCGGCGTTTTATAGCAATCCCGAGAAACACAAACATTGGAAATACGGTAATCGCCGTGTAGCGCGGCAGTGAGATGGTAAAAATCATATACGCCACCCAGAATCCGCAGATAAAAATCAATATGAACAGCAAGGTTGCCAACTCAGAATTAAAAACCGGCATTTTGCGCTGTTTAATGCAAGGAATCGCAACCTTTACTGCAGCGAATATTCCAGCGACAATAACTGTCAGCAATAAAATTCCAGACATTGGAATCAGGCGGTAAAACTGATAAAAATTATTGAAATAACCGCCCCAGGTCAAAAATACTCCCCCACTTGAGTCACTGAAAACTTTGTACAAGCCTGCGGCTAGTAAAAGCATAGCTATAAATGCACAAATGAACGAACGTCTTTTTTTAAATGCAAAATCATTCTCTTTTAAACAAGGCAATATAATTAAGAATGTAGCCACGGCGCAAAATAGTAAAAATCCAGTAGGCTTGATAAAAAATGAAAGAGTTATCACTCCAAGCACAGCCCAGTAATGTTGTCTGGAAATATAATAAACTGTCAAAACAACTAAAAAACAGAGTACCCCATCAAATCCAGATTCTGTAATTCGCCCAGCCATAACAGGCTCGCATAAAGCTGCGGCAGAAAACAAGACAGCAGTCAGCCAATTACTGGAAAAACGCATAATCAATGAATATGAGAGAGCAAAACTGCAACTAATGGCCAGCAAACCGAGAAAATGTCCGATGTGATGAACCGTTTGAGAGGTGAATAATACATAAAGTATCCCATATAAAAGCGGATACAATGAGAACGGGTAAACATTAGGCCCCTCATTTCCGCCATGATGCCAAAGCATTATGAAATTGAACTGATGATTTTTTAGCCATAATGCTTGATTATGCAATCCGATTATTTCATCCCAGTATGGCGGATTGTAAAGATACGGCGCGTTCAGCAGCGCCAGAATAAAAAAGCACAGAATTCCGATAATCCATGGCTTTTGCAACCGCTGATTAGTTGGCTGATTTTTGTTAATAATATTCATAGGAGACAGTCCTTCAAATTACCGTGATTTTTTTGTAATTAAATCATCAACAGTTTGGATGTAATTTACGTAACAAGCATCATATTCAAGTACAATCGTCCTTTTTCGCCATCCGTGATAATTATTTTCGTATAACTCTTAGTCCGTATTTATTAACTAAATTATTATAATTCAAAACAGACAGCACATCGTCATTCTTTCCGTCCAAAAAAACAATATAATAGCCGTTGTCAACTAATTTTTGCAAAAAAGTAGCCACATCTTTTTTAAAAATCCACGACGCATATGGCGAAAAACGACCTTGTGGCACATATCCTAAATAGTAGTAACAATAGAAGTCATAGTCCCCGACAAAATAAACTTTTGCACTGTCATCAGTTAATTCTCTAAACATTCCTTTATCCATGGCGGGGTGAAATGGATAAATGAATTGGAGTTTCTGAGTATTATTAATTTTTTCTACTGTAACAGTATTAATTCTTCCTGAATAATAAATCAACAACAATAAAATAAAAACGTTCGGTAGTATTTTAACCGATAGCCGCATTAATATGGTTGGTTTGGTTGTGTCATTATACTTTAGCGAAAGTAAATCAAATAACATGAACAGGACAAAAACCAGAGACCCGGCAATGTTTATTATATTATGCTCATGACTTCTTCCAAAGAAATAGATTGAATTGCCGATGGCTAAAAAAATAAGGAATGAACCTGTCGCGAAATATCTATCAGGTAGTTTTCTCCTGAGGCTAAATAAATAGATTGAAGCAACGCAAATCATTACTGCAACATACCAATAGAATGATGTTTCAGCAATTGGCAGGAAGCCAATCCCTATTGATTGATACAGAGACGCACTTTCCAACGAGCTCCGAAATACTAATGCACTAACACCTAAAGATAAAACGATAATGGCTATATTGCCGATATTGGATTTAAAATGCGTTTTGAGAGTTGCTTTTAGGAAGCACATGCGCGGAACGTTTTTAATGACATCTATTATCAGCAGAATGAAAGTCGTCTCTAAGTAACCGAGCGCGTAAATAATTCCAAAAGTCTTGTGAAAAATAATCAGGAATCCCAGCGACAAGCCAGTCCATTTACTGTACAGACCTTTTTCATATACCAGAATAACAAGCAGAAGCCACCAGTCAAGCCTCAAAGGAGTAACCTGAAAACAGAGCACCGGATCATGCATAAGAGCATATACTTTTATCAGCGTCATGGCTGTCAGCAAATAAAATGACAGTTCTTTTTTTATAAATAATCGCCTGGAAAAAAAGAAAGAA
>JBAYVM010000165.1:0-6603 GCA_041674645.1 Victivallaceae bacterium
ACTAAATCATATTGAGCATGAAACGCTTCCGGAAGCTGCTCGTACGCTTTTATCAGATTCAAATGGTTTTTCCCTGGATATTCGATGCGCGACACGTATAAAATATAATCTTTCTTCAAATTAAACTTGTCTTTTCCGCGGCCTTTGATATAATTTCCATCCAGAAAAAATCGAGAGCGGTCATAGCCGTTATAATTTACCGTAATCATACTTGATGGCACATGCCAGTATTTCTCCAAGTCTGATGCCGTACTGCCGCTCACCGCCACCAAATGAGACATGCGGCGGACGGCCCACGGCAAAATACGTTTAATATAAAACATTCTGAACGCATCGTATTTACATTCAATATGATATTGCGACAAATCATGCACAACGCCGAGTGTATAATTGCGACAAAAAAGTAATGCGCGGCGATTAGCGGCAGGAAGCAGAATAAAGTCATATTTTTTCCATTTAATGCTCCACGGCAATATGCACAGATGCCATAACATATTAACCGCCGGCTTGCCCAGCCACGCTGGCACATGCAGGTAACTAATATTACGGTGTTGTGGCATTTTCTCCAAATCAGAGTCCAAAGCCAGTATTTCAAGCTGATGTCCAGCCGCCGCAAGGCTCGTGATGACATTATACATATAAACTGAAATTCCCGACTTGCCGCCATCATAAGCCATTCCGCTGACAAATATTTTATACATTGGTATTTTCTCCTGCGGTAATTCCATCCAGCATCGCTTTAAAGCTGACGAGAAAATTATCCGGCGAAAAATTATTTTTTACCATATTGTGCCCATTTTCACCAAATTGGTCGGCGATTTCCGGAGAGCTAATCAAACGCCTGACTGCCGCGGCCATTCCATCCACATCTTTTGCCGGAACTAAAATGCCATTAACGTTATTTTTCAACCATTCAGAAACGCCGCCGACATCAAATCCCACCACTGGGATTCCGAAAGAAAATGCTTCAATCCCGGTCAACCCGAAAGGCTCCAGCCAGCGGGACGGGAATACCGCAACATCCGCTTTTTTCCAGTACGGAGCCGGGTCTGTCTGCCAGCCGGCAAATTCAACCTTATCAGCAATCCCCAACTCTCCAGCAAGACTTTTGAGGAAATCATCATCTTTATTACTGCCGACAATAATCGCCCGGAAGTCAAGATCAATTTGCGCGAGAGCTTGAAGCATTAAATCAACCCCCTTCCCGTAAATCAACTGACCAACATAAATAATAACCGGAATTTCACCTTTAGATTTTTTCAATGCATCGCCGGACGGCAGTTTTCTCAACGGATATATTTTGTAAATGGAATTTATCGAAAAACGGTTCATAATCAGATTATTCTGCATAAATCCGGACATAACAATAAACGCGTCACATTGCCGGATTTCATTCATCAGCCGACGACGACGCAAGGGATTAACAAATTGCAAACCGCGAGCGCCACGCGCAATCATGCCGCTGCACAATGAGCAATAAAAGAGATTAAACGGCAACGGGCAGTTTGTCCGGCATACAGGATAATATTTATGCCGGCGCATGCAATAATAATCATGGTCATGCACAAATACCGCAGTTTTGTATTTCCGCCTTAACTTACCAATCAACTTAGAATCATCCACTTTATGAATGAAAGCCAGGTCAAAATCATTCTCTTCAATAATTTTATCAACGTCTGTAAAGTCATAAATTTTATCAAACGGGCGGGAAAATAATTCAAAATCTTTCGCTTTTTCCTTAAATAATCCGGAAACGCGATAGCCGTTGTCGGACAGCAACGCCGCAGTATCATAAATATACCGCTCAACACCACCAAAAAAACCGCTTTTTGTTGATATATATAATATCTTATTTTTTTGTTTTTCCGTATTCATCCAAAACTTTCTGATAAAAATTCATCAATTTATCGGTTATTTTTTCCCACGTGTAATTATTAATAACGGTGCGACGCGCATTTTGCGCCAGTCTTTCTTTAAAGCTCGGATCTTTCACCAAACGGTGATAAGCCTCAATCAAACTGTCTGTTGAGGCCGGGTCGAAGAAAATACCGTCATGATTTTCGGTAATCAAGTTTTTCAATCCTCCAACTCGTGACGCGATAACTGGAACTCCCGATGCCCAGGCTTCAAGCACTACAATGCCAAAGGGTTCGTGCAACGATGGCAGAACAAACATGTCCGCGCAATGATACGCGGCCACCAAATCCCTGGAATCTGGAGGAAGCCCTTCAATGACAGTGACTCGATTCTGAATATAACTGTCATGAATTTGCTCTTTCAACTCATTGTAATACAAGTCTGCAGTAACCGGACCAATGATGACAAAATGTAAATCCTCATCCGCTGAAATCATTTTTATCGCGAAATCAATCAAGCGTTTCTGATTTTTCTGATAGTCTATCCGGGATACACATAAAATAACTCTGCTGTCTTTTTGAATATTATATTTTGCGCGAAAATCAAAATCCGGCCTGACGCTGAACTTCTCCAGCTCCACTCCATTCGGAATATATTCAATGATTTTATCCGGATAACGCTGTTTTGCCAGCTCATATTCATTCAAGCCAACGCAAATTATTCCGTTCGCTTTCTCAATGAACTCGCCGTTAAATCCCAAAAACACATCAATAATTCTCCCGTAATTTAAACTGTGCCGTACCGGTTTTATCATTTCCGCGATTTCCTCTTTCGGCACATCGTAACAGCCGCCATGAAATGAAACGACATAAGGAACATGCTTAATACCGGCAATTTTTTTCACCGTTTCGCCCATTCTCGCCATAGTATGACAATGCAGTAAATCGTAATCCTGCTGTTTCAGAAAATCAAACAATCCGGCGGAGTATGGATTCCCGCCTTTTTTATCCAGCCGGGCGCGATTCGCGGCCAAAAGCGGAAAATATGGATAAAAATAGTTAAATCTCCGGATGTCAACTCCGTTTACGCGTTCTTCTGACACTGATGACAAGGCGTTTGTGCACAAAATATCAGAACTCCACCCGCGTTGCACTAAACACTTGGCGGTATTCCAGACGACAGTTTCCGTACCGCCCCACTCTTCAAAAGAAAACCTTCTGGCAATATTAGCAATTTTCACGCTTAAACTCTTTTCCCGGCAGTATGTTCACCGCTGGAAGTTCTACTGTTTTTAAAATAATCGCCACGACCTTTCCAGGCGGCCAATCGCTGGCGAAAACGATAAGCCACACCGCCTGGAATCGCAGTAACATTTCCGCAACCAATTAAATATTTACAGTCTCTGGCTGTTTCAAGAAGCCACGGCAGTAAAAAACCTCGCAAAAACATTTTCCTCCTCCCATAAATTCTGCCTTCCGCCAAGCCTTCATTATAAAAACGTTTCCATAAGGCTTTTTGAGAATAGTTGTGAGAATGCTCAACAATTGCATCAGGCACGTAAGCAATAATATAACCGTGTTTTTTCATACGGTACGACCATTCAATATCCTCAGAATATTGCAAATCTTCGGCAAACGGATGTTCAATCAGCACTTCTTTTAGCGCTGCGGAAGTCGCCAGCGAGAAAAAATGTTCCCAGCTGGCGGAAATTATTCCATCGCCAAACGCTCTCAAATGATCTTTTCGCACGAGTGGTTTGGCGTCAGGGCGCGGCTCCTGATTGCCGAACGAGGCGGCAATTTGTGGAATATCCAGCAGCGGACAAATTAAATTACCCAGCCAGTCACTGTTTTGCGGAATGCAATCGGAATTATTGAAAACGATGATTTCACCGGCACATTCCCGAATAGCGTTATTCAAAACAACTCCGGGAATATATTCTTCCGGTTTTATCTTGAAAAATTTTCCCGGGTTATATTTTTCAATAATCTCACAAGTTCCGTCGGTTGAGCCTGAATCAATATTTATCAGCTCAAAATTGGTAAACTTCTGGTTAAAAATTGCTTTTAGAGTTTTTTCGATGTATTGAATATCATTCATCGAGCGCATAACAATACTGACTTGCGGCATATAGCTACAGCTCCTATCTGCTGATTTTAAACAATGTTTCATTCAAATCACTATAGCGGTTCCGGCTGATACCAGAGGCAATTGAGCGGATAATCGACATTCCGCGCCCGGACGTGGCGAATTTGTCGTTGGAATCCCAAATATCCTCGGTAATCGCCATGTGTTTAGTGCTGAATGTCCATTTCTTTCCTTTATCCAATATCGTCAGCAAAATATACTTTTCATTGATTCGCATATCCAGCAAAATTCCTGGCCGCGCCTGCTGCCGACTGTCAAGCCCATGAATAATCACATTGTTCAAGAACTCGCCCAACATCAACTCTATTTTCACCGCCAGCTCCACATCCGCAGTGTGCTTGGTGATAAAAGCCTCACATTCCATGCACAGAGTATTAACTTCTGCAATCATCGGAGAAATGCGTTTGATAAGCGCTTCGTGCCGTCCGCCTGATTGCGCTGTACCCGTTTTATGGAAATAATGCAAATGTCATCCTCGGCCACGTCATATCCCATTTGCGGCAGCGCTTCCCGCACCCTGTACGGAATCACCGGCGACTCCTGGCTTGGAGCGATACTTTCCAGCAATTGAAGCATTTTTTCAATGCCCAACATTTCATCTTTCTGGTTAGTTATCTCAAATGAGCCATCTGTACTGGCGAAAAAGATACTGTCATCTCGAAAACTGACTGAGACCGAATCGCCTTCGTGATATTCATAATTTTTGTCCCAGCCAACCGGAATTCCACCTTTATTCTTGGGATTCAGCACGTTAATTTTTCCGGATTCGTTGTTAAATTCAAAAATACTTGGATGTCCAGCGCTGAAAAACTCCAAATGATTACAGTTAAAATCGAAGATAGCCACAATACACGTCATGTAATTATCCTGTCCCAGCTCGGTACAAAATATCCAGTTCAGCCGGTTCAAAATCTCATGCGTGGCAATTTTTCCATTCCCAAGGCCAATAATCATTTTTATTACAGACTGAACCGCACTCATGTAAAGCGCCGCCTGAATACCATGACCGGCGATATCGCCAATGAACAGAAAATATTTCCCCGGCCCCAGTTTGATAATGTCAAACATGTCGCCGCTAACTTTTTTCGACGGCTCATAAATGGAAGAGATTAAAATATCGTCTTCCAAGACAATCCAGTCGGGAATCAACAGCCGTTGAACTTCAGAAGCCAGACTCAAATCTTTTTCCAGTCCGCTGTAATACTGATGCGTCTGATCCTCTGAGCGCCTCGACTCCACCGCATTTTTTATCTGCCGGACCAGCTCATCTCTGACAAACGGCTTTTTCATGTAATAGGTAAATTTATCCTCAGAAATCTTCTCAATCAGGTCATTGTCAATCGTGTCAACAATCGCGGTAAGATAAATAATCGGCAGACGCGGGTCGTACTCTCTAATTAATTTACGAAGTTCAAAGCCATCAATGCCAGGCATGATAACATCCAACAGCGCAACATCAAAATTATTATTTTTAATCAGTTCCAGCGCCTTGTCGGCGCTACTGCATGGATTAACTTCAACACCTTCATTCTTCAGCGCTTCCTGTAGCAATAGCAGGTTGAATTTCTCGTCATCTACCGCCAACAGTTTTATATCCATAGTTCGTCCTTAGAAAATGTGTCGATTGCCAACTGAATTTTATTGAATGGTAAAAGCCTCAATCGCAGCATCCAAATCGTCAAAAATATCAAAAATCTTATAAGCGCGGGTAATCTCAAAAATCATTCGCGGCTTATCTTTCAAACAGGCCAGTTTTACATCCCCACCTGCCTCAGTCGCAGACTTCAAACAGGAAACAATGCTGCCAAGTCCGGTGCTGTCAACATATTCCATCTCTGACAAGTCAAAAACAAAATTATGCTTATTAACGCTCAATTCCCGGTATTTGCTCTTCAACGCAGCAACATTTCCAGCATCCAGACGTCCTTTTATTTGAATGACAACGATACCGTCTTTGTCGTAATATTCAAAGTGCATCCCTAACCTCCATGTCAATTTTTATATTGTGAATTACCTAACATAGCATCATTTACTGCTAAATTATAGCATTCCATCAAATTATAAACAATTCAAATAAGAACATTTCTTGCTTATTTTCAGATACGCGCCGCCAGTATTGTCTTGAAAATCACACACTGCAAACGTATTTTAGCCGTCGCAACATGAATTTTCATGTCAATACTAATTAAAGGACTAAAGCCATGCGCGCATCAATTTTTTTCGTCTTTTCAATAATATTTTTACTGCAACTGCCTGCCGCCAATGCCTTGCCGGGCCTGATTGCCTGGTATAAACTTGACGGGAATTTCAAAGATTCATCCGGCAACGGTTATGACCTTACTCCGGTTTCCGCCGACAATACCTTCTCTGAAGACAGCTACATCAAATCAGAACACAATTTGTGCTTCGGCCCAGTTATCCTGCCGTCCAGAAAATACGGCGCCACCGGCCCCGAACTGCCGCTCGACAACAATAAAGGGTTCACCATATCCGGTTTTGTCGCCTGCCCGTCACAAAACAGCTACCATGCGGCGCTGTTCGGTTCAGGCGATGAAGAACACCGGAAACCGGGTGCGCTATTCTATGCTCCGTGGGGAG
>JBAYVM010000166.1:0-6583 GCA_041674645.1 Victivallaceae bacterium
TGATGAGTGAGAAGTGATGAGTGAGAAGTGATGAGTGAGAAGTGAGAAGTGAGAAGTGAGACGTGCGAAGAGTTACGAATTAATGGTTAAAAGGACATTGGATTATGAAGCTCTATCATGGCAGCACAATTTGTGTTAAATCACCTGAATTGTTGCCAGGCGCGCGGCTACTGGACTTCGGTTCCGGATTCTATACGACCACGAATTTGGAGCAAGCCAGTCGCTGGGCTCTAATCAAGAAGCGAAGACTAATTGCGAAACATGCAATAGTCTCGACTTTCGATGCTGAAGAAGTTTTTAATCTTCATAAAAAAGGATTGCGCGTTAAGAATTTTTCCGCCGCAAACGAGGAATGGCTGGATTTTGTCATGGTCAACCGACTTGGGCATAATCCTGCTCCAGACAAATATGATGTTATAAGTGGTCCGGTTGCCAATGACACGTTGTATGAAACACTGGCCTTATATGAACGCGGCATTCTGACCAGAGCTGAAACCATTGTCCGGTTAAAAAACCATGCGCTTGCGGATCAGGTAGTGTTTGCGACAGCGCAAGCTTTGACGGAGCTTCATTTCATTGAATGCATAGAGGTTCCATTATGACAGATAAACGATTTTCATGTATCCTCGAACTAAAGGCCGCAGGCGTAGTTGAAGCATTGATTAAAGAATCTGACAAGAGTTTGGATGAGGCAATAGCATGCGTTTATCATTCCCAAGTTTACCGGACACTGGCGGATGAGACGACAAAAATGTGGCATCATAGCCCCATGTTGCTCCTTGATTGTATCAAAACAGAGCTGAAAACAGGAACGCCGGAATATCCAGATGAGTAAAACAGAACAGCTCAAAGATGCACGGTTTGTCGTGTTTTGCCTTGAAGCGTATAAACGAGCCGAAATGATTAGCGGGTCAGAAGCTGCTGACCGGTTTCTGAAATATAATGTTACCGGTTACCTCCATGAAGGCTTCGATGTTTTGCACTCGCTTGGAGAACATGCGCTAGTGGCCGACATCAGAGATTTTATGGAACACCGTTCAGAATTAAAAACCAATAATTCCTCTGAGAAGTGAGTGAGACGTGAGAAGTGAGTGAAACGTGAGAAGTGAGTCTGACGTGTTAAGTGCGACGTGTTACGGATTACCAATCAAGTTAACCGGCTTTGCCGGGACTTCTAATACATTAACCACGAAAGGCACGAAAAACACGAAAAGGTTTTTTTTACCACTAATCTGCACTAATGAAACACTAATGAAAAGTGTTGACGATTTATTTTACACTGTAAAATTAAATCCTCAACACGGATTGTTAAATTGATTGTAATGAGATTCACACCGAAGAGACAAAGACTAAAGAATTTAACGCAAAAGGCGCAAATGACGCAAAGAACAAGACTTTCTAACCATTAACCATTAACCATTATTAACTCATCTTGTTAGTGTTCCCGTTAGTGTAAGTTAGTGGTGAAGTCTTTACTTTTTTTGCGTGATATGTTTTTTTCTTTGTTTCAGCTAAAACAACAAATTCCCATAGAATCAAGTTAGTTTAAAGGGTGAGAAGTGAGAAGTGAGAAGTGAGAAGTGGGAAGTGAGAAGTGAGAAGTGAGAAGTGAGAAGTGAGAAGTGAGAAGTGAGAAGTGAGAAGTGAGAAGTGAGAAACAAGAAGCGCTTAGAGAACTTGTGCTAAATGCAATTGTTCACCGGGATTATGCCAGCCCATCGGACATACAAATCAAAATATTTGATAATTCCATTAATATTTTCAGTCCAGGAAAGCTCTTTGGAAATATGACCGTAGAAAAACTCAAAACCGATAATTATCACTCAATAACACGAAATAAATTAATTGCAGAAGCTTTTTACCTCACCAGAGATATTGAAAAATATGGCAGCGGATACATTCGAGTAAGAGAGGCAATCAAAGGCTATCCAAGCATGGTTTTCGACTATGATGAAGACGGCGATGGCTATTCCGTAACACTTAGCTATACTTCACAGAAAACTTCACAGAAAACTGACCTGAAAACTGACCTGAAAACTGATATGTGGCGGAGCATTATTTTGGTGGCTTTTGCGAATAATCCGACTTTACCAATTCATGCTTTAGCAAAAAAACTAGGGAAAGGGAGTACCAGGACTAAGCAATATATTAATATTCTAAAGCAAGAGGGGGCGCTTCGCCATACAGGACCTTCTAAAGGAGGACGTTGGGAAGCAATCAAATAGTTTTTCCTTAAGGCTGATGGGGCGCGTACGAAAGTGAGACGTGGGAAGTGAGAAGTGAGAAGTGAGAAGTGGGAAGTGCGGAAGTTCTAAAGTGCGGAAGTGCAGAAGTGCAGAAGTGCGGAAAGTTGTTAAATGAATAATCATGGCTTCAAAAAAACATTAGAAATAAGAACAATGGAATATGCGGTCAACGTTATCCTGTTTCTGAAATCTTTTCCATACTCAATGATAGATAGTGTAATTTTGAAACAAGTATTGCGTTCTGCAACATCAATCGGAGCTAACTATCGTGAAGCCAATAGAGCCGAATCAAAAAATGACTTTATTCATAAAGTTGGTATAGTTGAAAAAGAAGTGTCAGAAACTATGTATTGGTTTGGGATAATGGAATTGACTTGGAATTTTACTCAGAAACAGCAGGATAATTTTATACGGTTAAAAACTGAAACGTCAGAATTACTGGCTATATTTTCAACCATATCAAGGAAATCAAAACTTTAGAACTTTAGAACTCTCTAACTTTAGAACTCTCGAACTTTAGAACTCTCGAACTTTAGAACTCTCTAACTTTAGAACTTTAGAACTTTAGAACTCTTGAACTTTAGAACTCCTAACCCCTAACTCTTAGCTTCTATGATTAAAATATTTAACTTTCTGGATCGTGACTTTTCCTTGTCAAAGCGGCAAGTTTTATTTGCCGCTTTGGCATTGTTGATTGTAGGATTCGGGTTGCGCTACGGTTACAGTCTTATGCGTGACCGGGCTCCTAGAGATGAGCAGTTTTACATAGAGATAGTTGAAAAAATTAATAACAATGATAAATCATGGTATAAAGAATACGAATTACCTCCACTAGTGCCTTTGACGGCTTCTGTTTTATGCCATGTTGGTTTTTCTGCCGAAAATTCGTTACGTTTGCTCAATATGCTATACTCGATTATTTGGATTGGTGTAATGTTTTTTTTGTGCAGAGATGTATTTGACAGCAATAAAGCAGGACTTTTTGGTATGGCGATTGCTGCATTCAATCCTTATTCAGCGAGGCTGGCGTGTCAAATTCTACGAGAGCCACTTTATCTTTTGATTTTTACCTTATGTCTCTGGTGCACAGTTTTAATTATCAAAGGCAAGTGTGGTAATTTTTTGTATCCTGCCATTGTCGGCGTATTGACTGTTTTAGGTTTTTTCACAAGAATAGAAGGCATTGAAATTATTGTTTTTGTTCCGCTGGCGGCGGTTGTGGTTTATTTGCAATATAATAAAATGTATTTCTGGAAATGTTTTGCCACTTGTGCTGTTTTCTTTCTGACAATTGCATCTTTGGTCGCTGTTTTGATTGTTTCCGGCAATTATTATTTAAATGAAGTGGTTTTGTTGCGACTGAATGAATACTACAGACTTTTTGCCGGAGGTCATTTGTAATGACTTTTATTTATGGCTTTTTTCTGGTAAACTTTATTCCTTTCGGCATTTTGATTGTCGCAGGAATAATTTTATTTTTCAGCCGGAAATTTAAAATTGAAAAGTGGCATTATCCATTGTTGTTTATTTTTAGCATTCTGATAGCAATTTCACTTTGGCGTATGCCGGTGGTGTTTGACCGGCGTTATGCATTGCCAACGCTGGTTCCGGGGATTGTTATTTCTGTTTACCTGATAATGCTTTTACCGGATATTTTGAAGTGTTTTAAAGTCAAATTTGCAGTGGCAATTGTCCGGATTGCGGTTGTGATATTGCTGATTGTTTGTATCGCTAAGACGTTACGCTTTCAGGAGAGCAAGCCATATTTGTATGAAATCCCTGAAGCGTTAATTACTGATTGCGTGAAAAATAAGATTAGTGAAAACGTAATATTGTTAATTTTCGGAAAGCCAGGAGGTCATTGGAAATTTGAACATGGAGTTAATGTTGTTGAAATTGGCCTCCGAAGCTTGAACCGTAAATTTGCTGACGTTGAATACCAATTTGACAAAATGGATAAATCTTTTAATTTGAAACATTTGGGAAGTAAATACCCACATATTTATTTGTTATGCGTTGAAAAACAAGAAGAAAACTTTAGTTTGGCATGGAGAGAAAAATATAATGAACCAGTGGAATTGATTTATGAATATATCAGAAATAAAGATAATACAACACTTCGTCTTTATAGAATAAAATCATATTATCGGTCTGATATTCCAGAAGTTCAACTTGACAAGCTTATGACAGCTAACAATCTCATTCGCAATTATGACTTTAGTCATAAATATTGTGTTGATTCCAGTTGGGATTCTGTTAGAATATTGGAGGCCCGCGGACTGAGTATATTTTCCAAAGGAAATATTTATCTTCCAGATGGGTGGCGCATAAATCAGTATCAAGGATGGAAGCGGAATAGTTTGCCAATTGCCATTACGGTCGCGAATGGTGCTTTGCATGTTAAAAGCAATGGGTTAATTACATTATATCTCAGTTCTTCTCTAAAGTCAAAACAAAACTATTTGGTTTCAGTTGAGGCGCGATTGGGGAAGAATGGACGACTTGGTGTTTTCGCTTATACATACGATTCCAAAGGGACATATTTGGAAACTGTATTACTACAAGAAATTAACTGTAATTTTCCTTGCAAAAGATATGTGTTCCCTGTTAAATTATCAGAAGGCGATGCGTTTAAACTGGCATTTGCGTTTTCCGGAGATGTCGTTTTAGGGAAAATCGGAATCATTGAAGCTAACAATTAAAAAGAGTTCAGGAAAAGGATTTACTTTTGCAAATAGATATTTTATCAGAAAATTTTATTTTAAGAATTATAAATATGTTACCCAAATTTATTTATTGTTCTGGAATAATATGTTTCATGTACTTATTTTTATGCGCAACGCTTACGAATAGCCAGAGTCACAATTTAGTATTTTTGTTGCCTGCAAATTATATTGTATTGTTATTTATAACAAAGACATCAAAAAATATGCAAGCAAATTAAGTATTTTATCATTGCATCTATTGTTAGCATATCGCTATATATTCGCTATTGGAATTTTTCAATATATTAATGGTTGGAATTATGAGCGAATATTTTTTTATCCTCCATCTGCAAGCGATGTTGACAGTGCTGTCATACTTATGTTATTAGAAATGAATTTTATATTTATTACATTAGCGCTATTTGCCAATTTTTTTTTAAAGACTCAAATGATATTATAAAAAAAGCGAAATTGATGTTATACCAATAGGACCGATAGCTTTACTAATAATTGTATTCGCGATTACTTTGATTAATAATAATTCAAGTGTATTAGAAATTTTTTTTTATATTTGATTTAGGAAATACTAAAGAAGTACAATCAGAAGATAGTACAGGCTTAGCTCTTGCTGTACTAGTAATGGTTAGATTTTATGTTTGCCTGTATCTTTTCGGTTTTTTTTATAAAATGTATAAAAAAAAGGGCTTTTCCCCTAAGGCTTTTACCTTTTCGAACAGGGTCTAGTTATAAGGTGTTGACGATATGACGATTATTTTTTGTATTTGTTCAATTATAATTGATATAGTCTTGACAATGAATATGGAAGTAATTGATGATAAAGAAGCATTTTGTTTTGCTTTCTTTACCACAATTATACCCATTTCTTCCTATTTTGTCGAAAAATTTAAATGTAAGAATTGGTGTCATCCTGTAATTTTTTATTTAATAACGTTTATAATTGTTTATTTCCAAGTTCCGTACATTTATTTATGGGGGGGCGAATTAGATTATTATGTGACGAAAAATATTTGCGATGAAACGGTAGGAATTGGTTTGATTTATACCTCTATTTCAATAAATTTTTTTCTCTGTGGCTTGTTAGTTTCCTGGCATCATATAAAAAGTAAAATTGAAATTAAAATTAATTTTAACTTTACGATTATTGAACGAATAATTACTGTTGGTGCTCTGCTTGATATTTGCATATACGTTTTATTTGTATATTATGCAGGGGAGAATCTTTACATGAATCAACGTTATTCAGATGATATGTATATGGATAAAAATAGAGCGATGTTGTTTCTGGGGATTCATATGCAGATAATTTCGGTACTTATCGCGCTTCAAGGGTATATTCTTTGGAGCAGAAAGACTAAAAATTTGTATGCTTTCGTAAAGGGGTATGATAAATTATTATTATTAGCCATTTTTTTCTCGACGGTGTTTTTTTTGATAAATGGCGCCCGTGTTGGTTTCCTATCTGTTTACATCCCGCTTATCGCTAGTTATTTCTTAGTAGTAAAACCATTACGATTTACATACATGTTACTGTTATTAACTCTGGGAATTTGTTTTCTGGCAATAATGGGAAAAATGCGTAATGACAGGAATGAGTTTTCGTTGTCTTTGGCA
>JBAYVM010000167.1:0-6575 GCA_041674645.1 Victivallaceae bacterium
AGGATAAAGAAAAACTGGATTCATTACTCACATTGAAATTTCAATCGTTTAAAAATGCACAATTATTTGCCGATTGAAGTATACATAAAGACCAGTCATGTCCAGATAGCAACTTGTTTTACAGAATAAAGAAACCGACACCGGAGGCGTCAAACGTTTGTAGCCCAACAAAAATAGAATGTTCGACTCCTGCGGGGGCGCAGATTTTTTTGTCGGATTATTCTATAAACGTGTTATCCCGTCGTGGGAATAAAACTCACTGCCTGTTGAATCACAGAAAAACAGGCGTTCAATTGGACACATGCGCTTGCTCAAGTACTGAGCTCTGGTTTACCATTTAGGAATAATTTTTTCCACTTCAACGACCGGAGTTTTCCAGCCGCTAACCAGTTTTCTGGTTCCATTTACTCTGATGTTGCGATCCTGCCATACGCCCAGACTGTTGGTGTTGCTGTGCAGGTAACATATTACAGTCGGCGCTTTCTTATCATTTTTCTTTACCAGCGCGTGAGTAACGTAGACTGCGCCCGGTTTCAGGGCGACGATTTCGCCTTCAAGCGTAACCTCTTTGTCGCTGTCCGGAACAAAAGACAAGGTTGCCGGTTCTTTTTTCGCCGCAGTTTTATCGGCAATATTTTCAAGCTTACTTTGTTTATCGGTATTTTCAGCCATTTTATTATCTTTGTTCAACAGCCGTTTCAGCTGTTCTTCATCAGCGGTAACAAATTTACTGCTGACCCAAGCTTTGAGTTGCGGCAGCGGAGCAATTTTTAACCAGTCCGGGTTGGCGCTGTCCAAAACTTTTACCGGAGTGTCAGGCGGGACAGTTCCGTAGGGCTGATAGTTGATTCCCGGGCCGTTTCGCAGGTTCACTTCCCGTGTGGTTTTTCCGTCTTTGACCATTGATGCGACGACCCAGACTGAAGAATCCGCCGGGGTCAGAATTTCAAACCATTCTCCGTTTTTGCTGGTGATGCTTACTTCTTCGCCGTATTTAAGTTTTGAAACCGTTGAGAACTTGGTGTCAGGTTTAATTCTGACATTCAGTGCGGCGGAGTTGACTTTTCCCTTGACCGAATCCGGTAAATTTTCCGCAGTAATATTGATTGTTGCGGTGAATAAAGTTAACAGTAATAGTGATTTTAACATAATTCTGAAGCCTCCGGTTATAAAATTAATAAATTTTCGTTTGTCATCTCAATGTTAATATTATCCGGATTTATACGTTTTTAAAGTTTTCAATCCAAGATTTTAAATCTTTATTCCGGATGTATCTTAAATATCACAAGATTTAGCGGCAAAAACAGGAAAGCGGCATATAATGAACTCAGTTGATTCTTTCATGCAATATCTTACCATGGAAAAACAGGCAAGTCTTCATACGGTTAATAATTACCGCATGGATATTAATCAGTTTGTCGAATTAGTATATTCAGGCGAGCAGAATTTTAATGACTGGTCAAAGGTCGATTTGTATGCGGCCAGAAAGTTTGTAGTTGAAATGCAGAAAATCAATCTTGCCAGAAATTCCATTCTCCGGAAAATCTCCTCCATGCGCTCATTTTTTCGTTTTATGCTGCGGGAAAAATTTATTGATAAAAATCCATTTTCCGGGCTGAGTTCGCCGAAAAAAGAACATCCTTTGCCTAAATTCATGTCGGTAAAAGAAATTGACCGGCTGGTAACCGCGCCTGCGGTTTACTGGGCGGAAGCGTTGAAAAACGGCAGCGCCAAAGATGAAGATTCCGCTAAATTTGCCACTGCTCGCGACACTGCGCTGATTGAAGTTATTTACAGCGGCGGATTGCGTATCAGCGAGGCAATCGGACTGAATATCGGCGACATTGACCTGTTGAGTGACATTGCCAAAGTTAAAGGCAAAGGAAAAAAAGAACGGCTTTGCGCTTTGGGAAAACCGGCGGAAAAAGCTCTGCGCCAATATTTGAAGCTCAGAAGTATTCGTTCTGAAAATAATCGCCCGAGCGCACCGTTATTCGTGAATAAACTCGGCGCCCGCTTGACGCCTCGTTCATTTCAGCGCAATATGAAAGATTATCTGCTGGCTGCCGGACTGCCGCCGGACTTGACGCCGCATAAATTGCGACATTCTTTCGCCACTCATCTGCTGGATGCCGGCGCCGATTTGCGCAGTGTTCAGGAAATGCTCGGTCATGAAAGTTTGAGCACAACGCAGATTTATACGCATGTGACGACGGAAAAAATGAAAAATATCTACAAGAAAGCCCATCCAAGGGCAAAATAAGGCAAAAAAAAGCCGGAAATAAATTCCGGCTTTTTCCAAGGCTGACTGCGTTCGCAATCAGTCCATAGAGATAGCGTCAACTGGGCATTCGCCTACGCAAGCGCCGCAATCAATGCAATCATCTGAGCTTACGGCAGCAACGCCGTTAACCATAGAAATTGCTTCAACTGGACACGCGCTGACACATGACTCGCAACCAGTGCAAGCATCTTTATCTACTTTTGCAGCCATTTTATTGCTCCTTTGAGTAATTATTTATCTTCGAGAAAAAACAATTTTGTACTATAGTTATTAATGTCGGAAAATCAAGAAATCTGCCGATAAAAACCTGCAGTTTACAAAAATATTATTCAGCTCCTGTTCAGAAAACTGCCGTTTGACAACAGACGGCAGATCCGGTAAAGTTCAGTAATTCCCCATGCCTGAGCGCCGCAGCCGCGCCACATGTGCGGAGAATTGCCGTCAAGAATTTCCGGAACTTGACCAGGCGTGCCGGATTCGATAATTCCCTGACACGACAACAGCAATGCAAGCGCATGAGTACGACAACGTTCGCCGCCAACCAGAAACAACGCTTCGCAATAGGACGGGAAAGGCCAGGTCCAGGCGGTTCCGTTGTGATATGCCGGTTTGCGCCGGGAATCCTCGTCGCCAGTGTATTTCCCCCAGTAAGGATATTCCGGACTGTTTAAAAGTTTCCCGTTATTAGAGACTGGCAACGGATAATCGACTTTCTGGTCCGCCAGGCTGCGGATTGCGCCGGGAACCAGCAGTTGTTCGCATGAACGGATTATTCCGAGCTTAATTTCACGTTTGCTCACTGCGCCCAGGGTTACTGCCAAAAGTTGATTTGGCCGGCAGGCGTCGTCAGCAACCGCTCTGGAGGCAGGAGTTCCGGAATCGGCATGCAAGCAGTCGGACAACCGTTTTTTCTCCGGCAGCCAGAAATATTTTTCTATCGACTTGCTGACTTTCTCCGCCAGCAGTTTCCAGTCGTTATTATGCCGGGACAAAAATTTCAGTGCGGCAAACCACAATGCTTGAATTTCCACCGGATATCCCTGACGCGGCGTTCCGGCGGGATAATTGGTATCCATCCAGGTGAAATGCGAAGGACTGAAAATCAGACCGCTTTCAGGATCCATTTTTATGCCATTTGCGGCGCCTTTTAAATAATTTTCCGCAATGGATTCCAAAACCGCCAGCAGAGTTCGTCCGCCGCAGCGTTCCCGCAGAATTTCATCGCTTTCGACTTCACGAATAAAATCCGCCACTGCGGTAAATATCCACAGCGGAGCATCACTGGTGTCGCGGTTTGAATCATCGTTACCGCGAATCATGTTAGGAATTGTGCCATTTTTTTCAAATTTAGCAAACTGTTTTATTATATCGCGGCTTTCGCTGACATAACCGGCGGCAATCATTCCCCGGAGGCAAATGAGTGTGTCCCGGCCCCAGTCGAGAAACCACGGATAGCCGGCAATCACCGTATGATACTGGTCGCGTTTGGCAATAAACCGTTTAATGCCGTGAAACAGCGTGGTTTCCGGAGCCACGGCTCCAGCCAGATTGATTTTCGGCCAGGATAAGTTGTCTGCACTTGCCGCAGTGTTATTTCCGGAAGCGCAAGCCAACAGTTCCCGGGTTTCGCCGCTTTTTAACTGAAATTCAAAATATCCGGGGCTGAACAAATCCGTGTGCGATTCCAGGCCGCGTTCTTTTTCCACCGGCAGCGGAATCATGTAATGCCATTCCGGTTGCAAGGTAAAACTTGCGCCGTCAAGTTTCAGTTCCAGACGATATCCGGACGGCGGATTAAAGGAAAATCCATTGTTAAGCGTGGTTATCGATGCGGGAAAAGACTTTTCCGGGCCGGTAAATGCTTTTGTCACTTCATGGTTGCATCTGTCTTCAATGTCCGGACGAAGAATTATTTTCACCGTTTCATTTTCTTCCAGCGCGGTTTCGCTGTCCAACTCTGATGGTGGACGATAGAAAATCATTCGCACCGCGTCACTATTTTCCGCAAACTCCATGGAAATATGGAGCGAGGCGTTTTTTCCCTGGCCGGCCGCCACCGCTAATTCCCATCTGGCTTGATTATCGACTCCGGAGACAAATCGTTCCAGACAGGACAGATTGATTTCCTGAGAATATTCTTTGCATACCAGCCAGCCGCGACACCGGGTGAACATTACGCGACGGTCAACCGGATAGTCCGGATTACAATTTGCCGCCAGAATCGCGTCATATTTGCTTCTGACACTGCCCCAGTCAGCTCGAATTTGCGCCATGCCGCCCAGATTATTCGAAAATAAGGCGTAATAATCATGTCGTTTAATTTCGTCATGAGAAAATGCCATCCGGAATGATACTTTTCCCGGCTCCGGCAGCAACATCAGAATACCGCCAGTATGATGACAGCCGGTTTCATCAAATACTTTCATTTTCAGCTGCCGGTATCTTGCGCTGGGAGCGCTGAATTTTACACTGGGAAAAATCAGAAAATATCCGCCGTCCTGCAATGGCAGGCTGGTTCCAGTATATTCAGTGACTTTGCCGTTCTTAATTTCCGCCCGAAAACTGTATTGAGACCTTACCAGCAACAGTGAGCCCGGCGGCAGCATAACTGTGCGATGTTGATCCACGCCGTCCCGCCAGGTGACGAGCGGAGGAATTTCCATTGCCGCAGCGTCAACACAAAATGCGACCGGATCTTTTGTGAAACTTTGGCAGAGTTGCGCAATATCCAGTTCGCTGACATCGTCATGTTTTCCCAATGCACTCCAAACTGTCAGCGCTTCCGCCCGAATACGTTGCTCAATAATGCGTTCCGGCTCTTTGCGTCCGGCGCCGACAGGAAAATCGGTTATTTTTAAATCATCAACATTCGCGGATAAGCATAAAGCCTGACCCGGGGCAAGCTCCAGACGATTTTTTTTGTTCTCGTCAAACTGAATTATGGCGCCGGTTAAAAGGTCCACCATGTCAGTTCCTGCACAATCGAATTCCTTGGAGCTCCATTGCACGAGTGACGTTTTTTCATCATCCAGATTAACCAGTATCAACAGTTTTTCCGCTCTGTCCCAAGAAATTCTCAATGCCGCCAGAGCATTATCACTATGTTTATGAATCAGTTTGACTTCGGCTCCGGCGTGAAACGCCGGATGATTTTCCAGCAAAAGCTGCAACCGTCTGATTGCCGCCACCTGATTGTCCTTGCTACCCCAGTTTAACGGTTCCGCCCCGTGCACGTCAATTCTATCCGGAGCCAGCCACTCAACGCCATTGGTTATGCCGAAAGCGCCGTTGTGCGCCAGCAGGGCGCATAACGCGGTTCTCATCCGGGCGTAGCATTCAGACTTTGCCGCCAGGCGCAGATTGTCATGAGTTTCGGCAAAATTAATAAAAATACCAGCCTCCAGGCTCATCCGGCAGGTGTAAGGGAAATAATTTTCAATCTGTTCCCGGGTGTAATTCTGGAATAATTCTGAATATGCCCAGTTTAAACCGGCGGTTTTAAGCAGGTTTTCCTGAACGTCATTCGGGCCGCCAAGACCTTCCAGCAGGAAAATTGTATTCGGATATTCTCTTCTGACTCGCGCGTTTATATATTGCCAGGCTTCCTGCGGCAACATGTAACCGGCATCGCAACGGAATCCGTCCACGCCTTTGCGACACCAGTAAAGAAATACGTCCGCCATCAATTTGTGAACTTCATATTTGTGATAATCCAGTTTACATAAATCCGCCCAAACCACGCCCCAGGCGCCCGGACTGACGAATGACCGGTCATCTTCACGGACAAACCATTCAGGATGTTCTAAATGCAACCGCGACGCCCAACCAGTGTGATTGACCGGGATATCCAAAAAAATACGCGCACTACGGGCATGAGCGGCGTCAACCAGCTCCAAAAATTGTTCCAGCGGGGTTGTTTTGTTGTCGAATTCCGCCAATGCCGGGTCAACCGCAAAATAATCTAAAGAGGCGAACGGGCTGCCAAAGCGGCCCATTCTGCCATAAGTCGTCGGCACCGGATGAATCGGCAACAGTTGAATAATCCGGCTGTGCAGTTCGCCGGTAATAAAGTCCATCCGCCGCGCAACGTCCCGGAAAGTGCCGGAAGGCGGAATAACATTGTAACCTTTATTTTCCAGCAACTTGACCGCATCCTCTTCACCGGGATGATGAACCCGTCCGGCAATATCCGGCCCGAACTGTCGCGGGAAAGCGGTGTAAATGGAGTTGCCGCAAACATTGCAGGCCGGCTCAACTTTGAACTGCATGTTTTCGCCTTTGGCCCATTCCG
>JBAYVM010000168.1:0-6440 GCA_041674645.1 Victivallaceae bacterium
CAGACCGGATTGAGACTGATCAGCGGCTTTACCATTTACGGTTCAGAGAATGGCGAATACGGCATTGCTGATGATGAATATTTATTCAGCGAGCCGTTGCATCTGCCGCGCACTACTGAAGAAATTCGCGACAATGCGGAAATGCAAGAATTGTTCTCACATCTGGCGGACAATGACATCCTGACAGAAAAGCATCCGAGTTTCAAGTCTGATATAGACAAAATTCTGGATGAACTTATGGCGGTATAATTTTCCGGTTGGCGGCGGGATTTGAATCTCGCAAAACTGGAATATGTGAAAGTTTTCCCGTGAAGGGAATGCATGGCAAGTTGCAAGCAAGAAAAGTAAAAAGATGACGCTGTCCGTCGTACGGACTTTTAGTTTTTTGTCTGTCGCAGGTGTGATTTACTCGCCGGAGATGTGATGAAAAACACTAAAGTTCTTTGGTCTGAGTGCAATTAATTACTGGCAAAATGTCCGTACAAGGTTTGAGTTGTGCGGTCATAAAGAAATGTCCAGCCGCCGTTATTGCGGTAACGATAGTTGTAGTAGTAAAATGATTCCGGCAGCTTTTTAATCGACAGTAGAGAAGAAGAATCAATTCGTTGCCGATTGGTTTCTGGATTCGCATTGTAGTAATAATCATTTTCTTTCAGCTCGTATCCATTGGATTTCGCAAAAGTTATAAAATCAGCTTCAGCAACCCGGCACGTCCAGTTAATGCTTGCGCCGAGAGAAAGGCCTAAACCTGTCCGCCCGGAAATTTTAATATCAAACGCTCGTTCAGGGAGCATTCGTTTGATTAGTCCTTCCGGTAAAAACACATAATTTGCTGGTGTGTAATTCTTGCTGGAATAATTGATTTGGTGCGGCGTGATGGAAAAACAAAAGAACAGGAATAAAAAGAACATTATTTCCACAATAATGCCGAATGTCAGCCATATTTGAAAGTTTTTGATATCTCTCGCTTGCGGCCTGAAAAGTCCCCATACAACAGCGCCAACAGGGAAGGCCATAAGAATGAGCCAGACATATTCAAAATACAAAAATTCACTTGCAAATGCCCATACTATACAAAAAAGCACAATATCTACAAACAGGCTGAGTAACAGAAATTTTTGAGCGGTATGAAAACGGCTTATATAAATGGTCGGCTGATTTTCGGGATTTTTGAGCGAAATAATGTTTCGATAAAGATGTTTTCCTAACGAATACCAGACAGACAAGTTAATAACTGCGATAACCGTAACGCGTTCCCATAAACTTAATAAGCTATCGCTCAAGGCATAGAAAATAAACAAAACTAAATTCAGCAGACAAATGTAAAATAGTAAATTAAATAACCAGGTAATCCATCTTACAATTTGATTAAATTTCATATTCTTTACCTATATTCACCCATGAGCTCTGAACCCTGAATCCAGTTGCCTTTCTCCTTTGCTCAGAAATCATCATCCCATTCGCTGTTTTCTTCTCTTCCATTTGTCGCCAGCGGGGTGAATTTTGAGATGATATCGGTGAAGTCTTCCGGTAACGGTGCTTCAAACTCGCGAATTTCTCCGGAAACCGGATGTGGTATTTTTAATTTCCAGGCATGGAGCATTTGCCGCGGGGCGTAGATTAACCGGCTGCCACCGTAAATCCGGTCGCCCAGCACCGGATGTCCGATGGAGGCCAGGTGAACCCGGATTTGATGAGTTCTGCCGGTGAGAATATTGACGTTGGCAATGCACAGTGGAACGCCTTCATAGAGTCCGCAACGGGCAATATCATAAATAGTGATAGCTTCTTTGCCGTTTTGAGTGACAACTGCCATTTTCTGGCGGTTAATCGGATGGCGTCCAATCAAGGTGGCGATTTTTCCGGTTGGGTTTTTGGGAACGCCCATAACGATTGCCATGTAAGTTTTGGTAACTTTGCGGTCGGCAAAACTTTTTGCCAGTTTGAATTGCGCTTGCGGGGTTTTGGCGGCAATCAAGCATCCAGAAGTGTCTTTGTCCAGCCGGTGAACTATGCCTGGTCGCATGCCGGTGGTGGACATAATGTCGGTCAGATACGGATAGCGTGCCAGTAGGGCATTGACGACGGTGCCGGAAGGGTTGCCGAAAGCGGGATGGACGACCATGCCGGCCGGTTTATTGATGACCAGCATGAACTCATCTTCATAGATTATCGGCAAATCAATATCTTCGCCAGTCGGCGCGGTGCTCTCAATTTCATCCAGTTCGACGATGATTTCCATTCCAGACTGAACAGGAAATCGCGGAACGTCCAGCACTTTTCCGTTACAACTGACTTTGCCGCTTTTTATCATTTTTTGCAAAAAAGTGCGTGAGCAATCTGGAATCAGCTGGGACAGGCAACGGTCAAGCCGACTGCCATGTGCGTCATCATCAATTGATAGTTTTATCAGTTTTATTTGCATATTTAGTGAAGTAAACCAGTAAAATTATTCCGACCGGTATCAGTACCAGGCCGATTGCCTGGGCCTGGGTCAGAACATCCGCAATCAGGTCGGTATAATCTCCGCGGAAAAACTCATCGGCAAACCGCAATACGCCGTAAATGAGTATGTAGGTTGCCATCGTAACGCCGCGGCTGGTCTTTCTTACCAGAAAAAACAAGAAAATAAAGAGCAGAATATTGGCGCTGCTTTCATATAATTGCACCGGATGCAGAGCCAGACTGCCGTAGCGTCCATAAGGAACGGAGCCTTCCGGATAGTGAATGGCGAACAGGCAGGATGATGGTTTGCCAAAGCAGCAACCGTTTAAAAAACAGCCAATTCGTCCGAGCGCATGTCCGGCCGCCAGTGCGGGAGCGGTTACATCCATTACCCGGACAATGTCCAGTTTATTGATTTTGCACAGTACAATGATGGCAATTAACGCCAGAAAAAAACCGCCGTAGAAAACCAGCCCGCCATGATCAATCCGGAATATTTCCATTAAATGGCCGCTGAATTGCTGGCTCCAGTTGTCCCACACATAGAAAATTCTTGCTCCGAGGATGCCGGAAATAACACAGGTGAAAACCAGCGTTGTTGCCTGATCTGAGGACATTTTTGCGTATTTTCGGTTGGCGGAAATGATGATGGTTGCTGCCATAAACCCCAGCGCCGCCATCACGCCGTACCAGCGGATAGTGAGATTACCAATTTGAAAAAAAATAGGATGCATTATTCTACGCCGCCTTCGGTATTTTTCTTGTTAGCATAATATTCCAGCAGTATCACTGCGGCAAAGCCGGCAACAGCCAGCCCGACCGTGCACCAAAATGTCATATCGAAATTTTGCGGCAACAGATTTTTCTGTACTAGCGGAGTGATTTTTGCGCCGTCAACCCGCAGCTGGGCGATAGTTTCCGCAGTTGCCGGAGGAACGGTGATATTTTTAATAGTTTTTCCGATTTTTACTGAATATTCAATCGTTTGCTGCCATGGCCACAGTTTCCAGATTGAGCCGAGCATGAATCCGATAAGCACTGAAACGGTCAGGTCGTGCCATTTTTTGAACAGCCAGTTGAGAAAATGCGAGAAAACTCCGAGCCCGAAAACGGCTCCGATTCCCAGAAAAAAACAGGTGGAGAACGCCTGAATACTTAATTTTCCACTGGTTAAATCGCCAATGGCACCCCAGAAATATTTGTACTGTCCAAAAATAAGCAACAGGAATGAGCCGGAAACGCCAGGCAGAATCATGGCGACAATTACCACTGTTCCGCAGAGAAACGACAACCACCAGACGTTGGGTGTTTCACAGGGAACCAGCGTGACAATCAGATACGCCGCCACGGTTCCCGCCGCCATGGCGATGATGCAACCAAAACTCCATTTCTTAACCATTTTTAACACTGCAAAAATGGAGGCGCCAATCATTCCCAGAAACGCGGCGAAGGTGTATGACTCATAATAAGTTAGCAGCCAGGTGATAAGTTTGGCGGTGGTGGCGAAGGCCAGAAGCGTACCCAGTGCGATTGCGGCGAGAAATTCCCACGGTAGTTCGCGGTAGAGTTCTTTGAATTTGAAACATAATAGTTTTTTTACTGTTTCCGTGCTGGCAAACTGACGAATCGCGTTGATTAATTCTTCATAGATGCCGGAAATAAAAGCAATAGTGCCGCCGGAAACTCCTGGAATGACGTTGGCAACGCCCATTGCGTAACCGGTTACGGATAATTTAACGTAATCTATCAGCTTACGTTCTGCTGGTTTATTTTCTGCCATAATTAACCTTCATTATTTTATTCGATGAACTAAAAGATATAAACTATAGCTTTCTTTTTGCATTTTTCGCTGATTAATTTTTATTTTAAGATGGAATTTTTCATAAATGCGGTTAATTTGTAGTTTTGTCATGGACGGTAAGTCCATACAACCCCGTGGTGTAATGGTAGCACAAGTGGTTTTGGTCCACTTAGTTTTGGTTCGAATCCAGGCGGGGTTGCCATACTTTATTAATCTCAGAAGAGACTGCCAACGCGTAATCAAATCTATTGACTCCTGCTTTTGGTTCTGAAAATACTTTTATTCCGGCATCTTGTTTTAACGCTTTGACATTTAATTCTTCCACCCATCTGATGAACCGGGATGAAATGCTGGAAGCGTTTGCGGGGAAAGCGGCGGCGCAAATTATAAAAATACTCGACACGGCAAAGAACGGCAAGTAATTGCATTTGGTTTATGTCAAACAGCCTGAAGGGGGGCTATGGTTTTTCCAGGAGACTTTCGGTGACCGGCTTCTTCTTGTCGGCTTTAGTCGGATCGAATGCATTTAACGGATACTGGTCAGACATTTTATCGCTATCATTCATTAACACGCCAACCGTCAGCGCCATCAAGCCAATTATGAAAAGCAGTATAATCCAAATCATACAACCGTAGCTGGCGCCTGATGCTTTGGATTGAGAATTTGTTTTCACTTCAGCATGGACAACTTTCGCGATGTCGGCATCGCATTCAGATGGTTTGTTTGTTTTTAAAGTCATCATTCGCTAATGTTTCTCGTTTGAAAATTATAATTTATAATATTTTACTACAAGAAAACGCAAACGGCAATAAAATTAATTTATTTTTTCAACTTATCCAGCAATTCGCGACTTTTCTTGAAGACGGATTCTTTGTCATGGAGCGAGTCGAGCCATTTTTGGGCTTTTTTCAAGGCTCTGGCAGCGACTGGCGCTGCGTCCGGGTCGGTTTGCAGTAGCCTTACCGTGACGGCGGTCAGAACGGCCAGGTTTCTGTTTTCTAACTCATTCTCGTGGTTGTGGACGAGGTATTTTTGCAGACAGTCTTGTGATAGTTGCAATTTGTCGGCCACGATTCTGGCAGCGGAAAAACGTCCGCAGGCATCCTGAGTTTTTAATACTTCGTGATACCAGCTTTTTGCTTCAACACTGGAGCCGTAAATCATATAGCTGTTTTGATTTTCATGAACGCTGGACATGAGCGCGTCTTCTGAATCATCTTTTCCTTCGGCGATTCTTGCGCGATGCAACATAATTGGAACTATTCGGAAAGCAGGATAACTTTCTGTTTTTTCTTCTTCTTTTTTATTTTCAACCGCGAGCAGGGATGAAAAATGGCTTAACATATTAAACTCTTCGGCTCGTTCAAGTATTTGAGCGGTTAACTTTTTTGTTGCATGTTGGTCAAGGTAGGATTTTTCTTCAAGTTCATTGATTTGATCAACTGCCCAAAGCAACGGAATTTTGTCATCATCGCCAAGGTATTCAACCGGACACTCCCAAATAAATATTTCTCCGTCTGTTTGGGCGGAAATTGTAATTTCTGCATTGTTGCCGATTTTTGAGACTTCGGCCAGGATGGTCAGAGAATCTTCTTCGTATAAAGGACCAAATTTTTCCGGCAGTATGATGGTGGCGTTTCTTACTGAAATTTTAAGATTTGACACTTCAGGCTGAATAATGCGTGAAAACTGACGAAGAACTTTTTCCTGAATATTTTCGCCCGGAGCAATGATTTCTGAAAATCCGCCGGTAATGTCCGCCAGGCCTTTTACCAGCGCCTGACTGGCGCCGCGTCCGATGCCGAAAGTGTAAAACCGGGAATCGTTATGGTTTTTAGCAACGTATTGCAGCGTTTCCCGGGTATTATATACTTCGCCGTCGGTTATCAGGATTACTTCGCGCCGACAGTTTGGCGTTACGGGAAGTTGCATACTTCTTTAAGCGCGTCAAGCAACTCGGTGCCGCCCATGTCCGCCTGCACTTCGGAAAGCATTTGCAGGAAAACTTCAAGATTGTTTTGATTGTATTCAACTTGCTTAGTTGAGAAAAAACGGCATTCACTGCCGAATATCAGAATATTAAAGTAGTCGCCTTCAGACATTGAACGCATGCACAGTTCAAGCGCTTCGCGCGCCGGGTCAATATATGAGTAAGCCATAGAACTGGAACAGTCAAACATGAAAATAATATCC
>JBAYVM010000169.1:0-6421 GCA_041674645.1 Victivallaceae bacterium
AAAGAAAATCTTAACCACGAATCACACGAATTTCACGAAAGGTTTGGATTGTGTTTTCGACGCGGCATTTTGCGAGAAAATGCAGCAAAGTAGCTTGCGATCTCCGAGCGCAAATGGCTTCGTTAAGAATTAAACGCAACGCAGTAAAAAAAATCAATGCAGAGGAGGCAGAGAACAGGAAGTAATTTGTTTCATAACTTTCAACCTTTCAACTTTTCTTGCTTGTCCCCTTTTTCGCCGGTGTAGCCTCGTCCGTCTCGAACGAAAATTACGGAATACAACCGGGCAAATCTTACTGCATCAGAATTTACTGCCGAGTAATCCTTCGTGGAAAAATACTGGCTTATAACCATTTTCTGTCACCAGTCTTATCGCCGTTTCCATCCTTTCGAAATGATCCGGTATATACTGGGCGTAGAACGGGTAACAATATTGCTCATGGGTACCGATATTGATGGTGTCTTTCCAGGTTTTTGACATTAAGATGCTAAGAATGTCTTGGATTTGTTGAATAGTACATAGATTGCAGAAGAAGTCCACCGGCATTCCGAATAAACCACTTTCATGATTATAAATTATATTGGTTAAGGCTTGTTCTGCGGACTCAGGAAAATTTCTGACCGATAAGACGGTCGTACCGTTGTCCTTCAGATATTTAAGCGCTGCCGGAGAAGAAACTTCAAAATAGTGAATAATACTTGGCGGGCAGAAAGTCTTTTCGCCTGCGAAGCGGAGTATCTGCTCTTTGACCAACTCATAGTGTTCAGGCAGTTTTTCCGGAAAATATTCGCTGTATGGCTGCCTCGGAAATTCGGAAAAGGCATGAAATGTCAGTTTCAGCCAGTCGGCGTTAGCTTCCCATTCCGGTTTATATTTGTCGGAAAACTGACTCAGCTCAAACGGCTCGTGATCGTTCCGGAAAAAGACATTAAGCACGAATTTGGTGTCGTATCTGGTGTTGAACTCTTTCAGCTTTGCCAGATAAAACGACTCGAAGATGGATTTGTAACATTTTTTGTGAATTTCTGTCAGGCAGAAGATATTGTCGTCAATGAAGAAATTATAGCGTTTAAATGATTTTTTATCAATTATTGCGGAAATAGTCTGTTGTTCATTGCCGGAACTTATTTTGATGATATTGAAACGCTCTTGCAGTTCGGCATTAAAGTTGCAGGAAGCGTCGGCGCAGAATGATTGCAGCTCGTTTATGTTAAGCTTTGTGTCGTTCAAATTAGCGTGGGTTGATTCTAGTTTTTTCATATTTTTGCACATGCTTTATCGTTTTTAACCATTTTACTCTGTTCAATTACCGGTATTCCGACTTTCAATATAACTTTCCTGAATGTTTTCGCAATCCGAATTTTCTTAGAGCTTGATATTATGCATGAAAATTATCCAGGAGGCTAACGGTAGTCAATTTGCTCCGCCGAAGCCTTTTTAATTATTTAACCACGAAAAGCACAAAAAAACACGAAAATGAAAAGTTCACCAGAACGAACCTGAATGGAATTGAGATTGGGAATTTTAACCACGAAAAGTACGAAAGAACACGAATTTTTTTTGATTTCATTTTGATGCGCAACAACTTTTATCCGCAGCAGGCGGAGTGGAGCGTGGCGCTTCTGTGCTGCTTTGCATTCCGAGTAGTCGCAGTCCGCGCGACGAATGGCATATCCCAGTGTAATGTCGTTCGTGCCAGACGGAAAAAACAGGAATCTCGTCGCAGAGCGGAGAATGCTACACCAATAAATCTTCCGGGAATTTTCAGTCTTAACCCTTAACTCCGTTCTTTAACATTTTCCGCTCTTGTTGCGTCGAGCAAAATCCATTACGCTTTGAATGTTGCAATCACCTCAATTTCCGGATATTCAACACCGTCTTTTTCAATTCTCAGCTGACATGCTCCGGTTTCTTTGCAAGGAATTGCGGCAATGCCGTTTTGATCGTATTGGCAACAATATTTCTTGTTGTTGACGGTGGCTTTGAAGCCGACTGACGCTGCCGGATTGCCTTTTATTTTTATCAATCCATTGCCGGAGGCGGGCATATTGATGGTGATTTCGATATAACCGTTCGGGAAAACGCGGTTGCCTACGACTCTGGAAGAAAAGCCGTTGCGCGACAACGTATGACTTCCATGCATGTAGCGGCCAATGCGCCATTCATCGCAGATTCCGCCGCAGACAATCAGGTCAACCGGCGCTGATTTATTCCACGTTTTACGGGTGGCGAATTCCGCACGATACTCATTCAGCAATTCATCGCACATGGTTTGCAACGGCACAACATAAACTTTGTCCAGGTTATCGCCCAGCGGAGTAAACGCATGGTGTTCAATCGCATCAGAAGACACTTTCGTCTTGCTGCCGGTATTTGCCGCATCGCACGCGAGCCTTGAATAAATCTTTTTGGCGACGGCAACTGCCTGTTTCAGTGACGGGCAGTCTTCCAAACCTTGTTCCATATCATCAAAGTAGGCGCAAATGCAGTCAACTAAAGCTTTGATTGCATGGCCTGCGACAACCGCATTCTGCCAGGAACGTTCCGCCATCTTGAATTCATCTTCAGTCAGTTTGGCTTTAAGTTCGTTCAACCGTTTTAAACCGTTTTCCGCCAGTTCGACAGCTTCCGCTTTTTCCTGTCGGATTTTATCTCTGCCGGGAGTATTTTTATGGGCGAGGATAGACCATATTCCCGCGTGATTAGCCAGGGAAATGTCATTTTTAAACAGCGCAAAAATTCCGCCGGCTTTAACCCATTTCATGGCGCCGTCCGGCGGGAACATGTGAAAAATAACATTTCCGTCAACGTAATGGATTTTTTTAGCGAACTCAAAACCGGATTTTGCGAGTTCAACCATTGCGGCTGAACAGTTTGGCCAGCGGAGCCGACTCCATTTTTCCCAAATATCAGCGGCGGTGATGTCCGGGTGGTTAATCGCCTGATGATAGGCGAACAGATTTACTTCATAGGTTCTGAATATAGAATTGCCCACCCGATCCATGCGGATGGCGTATCTGGCGACATTTTTGCTCCGTCCTTCATTTACATAGCGGACAATATTTTCTACATTTGCCGCCGGCAGATAACCGGCGCCTAGAAATTCGCCTAAAGAATCGCATTCCGCAGAAATAGTCGCGCCGGGAACTGGACGCAAAAACGGGTTGGCGGGAAGAAATGGAACAAAGTCGTAAGGAGTGATTTTGGTTTCAATCTCGAATTTGAAATCTTTCGCGGCCAGCTCAGCGCCAGCCAGAATATCTTCATAATCACTCGCAATCGAACCGAATGAACGCAACACAAAACGTTTGCCGCGTTTCGCAGTCTCCGCAGCGAATATCCGGACAATCTTTTCTACAACTTTTTCCGGCGGATATTTGTCTGGAGATGAATTATGAATCACAGAATAATCCGCTTCTGTCAAGGTCAGAACAATGCCGTCGAGCTCAGGCGCCGCGGCAAACGCGCTTTCCAGTTTGTAGCACAGTAACTGTTCAAAAGCTTCGCCCAGCAGATCAAACTCCCCGTTGCTGTCCAGCAGGTGCGGTTCGGCGACAATCACGCCTGGAGGAACCATTATTTCCCGGTGCCAGTACAAAACCGGCTTGCCGCAAGCATGAGCCATGCTCAGAATCTGCCGCAACGTCGCCCGGTTGGCTTCAATTTTTTCTTTGTCCAAAGTCGCGTTCACCGCTGGATATTTCTCGTAAAGCATAAGTCCATCCAGTCCACCAAGCGGATGATGGCACTGTCCGCAGATTTCAAAACTGTCCATGTCATAAGACTTGGTATTGGATATTACTTCCGCCATATAGTCGAGGTCCAGCGGCGTCGGATGCATCAACGACCAGGTTATTTCAGGTCTGTTTTTACTGTTCATAAATTCGTCTTTCCTTGTTCTTTTTTATTATCGCCATCGTTGGCGTGATTAGCCGTAAAAAAAACCGGATAAACCAGTTTTTACTTAAAATAGTGGAAAAATTTTACAATACAAGAAAAGAAAGAGCTGGCAAGTTGAAAGTATGCAAGCAATAGAGGGGCTAAAGGTTAGAAGTTTTAAAGTGTTAAGGGTTAATGCTATAATCCATGGCTCAGTAAAAGTGTTTAATTGAACGCCCGTTTTTTAGTCTTGCACTACAACTTATACGTTTCTGTCAGGAACGTTCGCAAGCTCACAGGAATGCTTTGCGCAGGAAGAAAAAAACTTGAAAGTCAAGAAAAATCCGACTTCAAATTAAACACACACTCTTGCTCAAGTATTGAGCTCTGAAGTGCTGAGTTCTGATGTACGGAATCTTTAATGCACTAACAGTCCATGTGCGATGAGCGTCAATAAACTAAATAATACAACTTTTTTCCTTTTTCTTATGAAAGCAATAACACAAGTAAATCCAGCAAGGATAGAACCCGCGCTACATGCTCTACAGCTTGCCAGGCAGGAATTTTGAAAATGAAATCCCAGAAGAACCAACGAGGCAATAAGAAATATCAATGATAGTTTATCCCAAATGTTTTGTTTGTTCTTCTGTATGTTTTCTTCAGTCATTTTCTCTCATAAGTTCTTCAATTGTTTTACCTTGAACATGCAAAATGAACATTTGATTTGTGGTATTTCAATAGTGAAAATAATTTTTTCTGTGAAAAGAATTCTGGAGGGTGTAATGAACTAATAAATAATCTCTTATGAATGTAAACTTATTTGTGACGCTGTTTAGGCGCTCAAAAATCAAGAAAAGTCGCAAGCTTTACTTTGATTCTTGCGGTGGGGAAAGCGGTGCGAGGGCAATATAACAGGATTATCGATTTATTAAGATAAAAAGAGATAGAGTTTTCCGGAAAACAAATTATATTAGGCGGATGTTAATTTTATAAAGTTAAAACTTGGAGGAACCGTGGCTGGTTTGACGATAAAAGATTTGGATGACAGTTATGATATTATAGTTGCCGGTGGCGGGTTGGGTGGCTTGACCGCGGCGAATATTCTGGCGCGCAATGGATTTAAAGTTTTGTTGGCGGAACAGCATTTTCAACTGGGCGGCCTGGCGACTTATTTTAAGCGCAAACAGCATATTTTTGATGTGGCGTTGCACGGGTTTCCAGTCGGCATGAAGAAGACGTTGCGCAAATACTGGTCGAAGGAGATGGCGGAACACATTACGCAGGTTAAAAGCATTCGTTTCGACAATCCGCAGTTTTCGCTGGACACCGATTTTACTGAGACGGATTTTACCGAAAAACTGGTTTCGCAGTTTGGCATCAAGCGGGAAGTGGCGGAAGCGTTTTACGAAGAGCTGGCGGGAATGAATTTTTACGACGAAAACACGATGACTAATCGCGAGTTGTTTGAGAAGTATTTTCCCGGCAGAAACGACGTGGTGCGGCTGTTGATGGAACCGATTACGTATGCCAACGGTTCTTCACTTGACGAACCGGCGATTACTTACGGCATTGTTTTCTCTAATTTCATGAGCAATGGTGTTTATACTTTTTCCGGCGGAACCGACCTGATGTTGAAGATGATGGAAGACGAACTTCAGAAAAACGGGGCGCAGGTGGTTATGCGGGCCCGGCTGGAAAAAATTTGTCTGAAAAACGGAAAAGTTTGCGGCGCGGTGATTAACGGACGGGAATTGAAATGTCGGGCGGTGTTGTCCAACGGCAACATTCTCAGCACAATACATGATTATATCGGGGATGAAAATTTTTCTCCGGCTTTTTTGGCGGAAACCGCGGCGACCAGGCTTAACACCAGCAGTTGCCAAGTGTATATCGGCTTAAAAAAAGGCGAGAAAATCGACTATATTGGCGATTTGCTGTTCACTTCCAACTGTCCTGGATTTGACCCGAAGCAGATTGTCAGTAAGCAGGTCTCCAGTCGCACATTCTCCATTTATTACCCGGAAATCCGCCCCGGCAGTGATGATTATACGGTAGTGGCTTCGATGAATGCCGATTATCGCGACTGGGAAGATTTGAATGACGAACAGTACAAAGCGGCCAAGCAGGAACTGATTGAAGATACGCTTGACGCGCTGGATAAATATATTCCCGGCATTCGCGAAAAAATTGATTATACCGAGGCGGCCACGCCCAGAACATTCAAACGTTATACGCTGCACGGTGAAGGTTCATCTTTCGGCACGAAATTTGAGGGGCTGAAAATCAGCATGAAACTGTCGCAGGAAATTGGCGGAGCGTTTCATGCCGGTTCGGTCGGCATTATCATGTCCGGCTGGCTTGGAGCCGCTAATTACGGTGTGATTGTCGCCCATAATATTGATAAATACCTGACAGATTAACTATTCTGACAATTTAACCGGTGATGAGGAATTTTTTTAATGGCTGCTGATAAACCCGCCAGAGTTATTTTTTCGGCTGAAGGCATGAAACTGTCCATTGGACGGCAATGCCTGTTTGATGA